>JBMYWE010000351.1:0-3306 GCA_049607125.1 Granulosicoccaceae bacterium
AAACTCGTCTGCAAGAACGACTTCAAGGGCGCGGTCGTCCGCTGCCCCAGTACGAACTATTAGAGGTTCGAGGCAAACCACATGAGCAGAAATTTACGGTGAAATGCAGTTTGGATGACGCCGAGTTGAGCAGCGAAGGCGAGGGCAGTAGTCGGCGTCGAGCTGAGCAAATTGCAGCGGCGGCCATGCTGCAAGTCCTCGACAAAAAGGGGGCAAAATAATGGCCACGCGATGCGGCACGGTTGCCTTGGTGGGAAGACCCAACATGGGAAAGTCAACGTTGCTCAACCGGTTGGTGGGTGAGAAGATCGCCATTACCGCACACCGGCCACAAACTACGCGGCACGCGATTCGTGGTATCGCAACTAAAGGCAAAAACCAATTTGTCTACCTAGACACCCCAGGTCTGCACGGTGGTGGAAAAAAGGCTCTAAATCGCGTGCTCAATCGCACCGCACGTGGTTCGTTGTTGGACGCCGATGTCGTGGTTTTGTTGGTTCAAGCGATGCAGTGGACTGAGGATGATCAGCTTGCCTATGAGGCTGCTGTGCGCTCAGATCAGCCTCTGATTTTGGCCATTAACAAGGTTGATGGGGTGATCGATAAAAAGCGTATGTTGCCTTATTTGCAGGGGCTGCCCCAGTCCGAGAAAATTCGCCACGTTGTCCCGATTTCTGCCAAGAGCGGCGAAGGTTTGGAGTTGCTCGAGGAGCTGATCGCTGAGTTTTTACCTGAAGGCGAGCATATCTTTGACGCCGATGAGTTGACCGATAAAAACGAGCGCTTTTTGGCGGCCGAGTTTGTGCGGGAGCAGTTGACGCGGCAGCTCAATGAAGAGCTGCCCTATGCTCTCACCGTGGAGATCGAACGCTTCGAGCACGAGCCGACTGGATACCGTATTTCTGCTGCCATCTGGGTAGAGCGTGATAGCCAGAAGGGTATAGTCATTGGTCAGCGCGGTGAAAAGCTCAAAGAGGTCGGGCGTAGATCCCGTGAGAACATGCGCGATTTGTTTGGGGTGCCCGTGCATTTGGAGCTATGGGTCAAGGTGCGTAAGGATTGGTCAGATGATGCCCGTGCTTTGCAGGCGCTGGGCTTTCAAAGCGAGTGAGCGCGCGCTCGGCACTGCAGCGTGGGTATGTGCTGCATGCCAGGCCCTACCGCGAAACCAGTTTGCTGGTCGACTGCCTGACAATTGAAAACGGGCGGATATCGCTGGTGGCCAAGGGCGCACGCACGGGCAAGGCTGCCCAGCGGCGACTTTTACAGCCATTCGCTCCGCTGCTAATCAGCTATTTGGGGCAGGGGGAGCTGCACACGCTGACGGCAGTGGAAGAGGCTGGCACCGGCAGACGACTGATTGGCGAGCGCTTGGCTTGTGGTCTCTATCTCAACGAGTTGCTTATGTATTTATTGCCCAGAGGTGAGGCCGTGGAAGAGCTGTTCGCTTTTTACAACCGCGCGCTCGATGCCCTGGCCAGTGATGAGGCTGTGAGCCCTCTGTTGCGTCGCTTTGAATTAAACTTGCTGGAGGCCATGGGGGTTGCACCTAACTGGGCTGTGGAGACAAGTAGTGGTGACGCCATAGTGGCAGGTCAATCGTATGCTTTGACCTCGGATGGCCCCGTTTACCCAGCTGCTTTAAGCCGAGATGCCGGCTTGGTCGATGGGGAATCTTTGCAAGCTCTGGCACAGGGTTCACCGGAAAGTCCGCACGTGCTGGCTCAAACTAAACGCATTTTGCGCTATTTCATTCACTTGCATCTAGGTGGCCGAGAGCTCAAGAGTCGCGAGTTATTGCGTGGCCCGGTAGCTCTTGGCGCTGACAATAAGGATAACCTGTGAGTAATCATTTGCAGCGTGAAGCAAAAATCGCGCTGATGACTGCTGATCCTGTGGCTAAAGTTACCGCAACCCACGAGATATTTCGGCGCTTCAACGGTGGCGAGTTGCAGCTTGATACGGAGTTTGAGCCGCCGCGAATAGAAGTGCCTGGGCGCCCCGAAAAACCACGGCTTGTGCACCCTCGCGATGTGCCTAGAAGGGGCTTGGGTAGCGAGGCGGGGCAAATTGCTTTCTATCACGCGATCGCTCATATTGAATTTAACGCAATCAATCTCGGTCTGGATGCGGTGGTGAGGTTTGCCGCGCAGATGCCGTTAGAGTTTTCTCGAGATTGGTTGCAGGTGGCCGACGACGAGGCCAGGCATTTTCAAATGCTCACTGGGCATCTGGAGCGCTTTGGTGCTGCTTATGGAGATCACGTCGCCCACAACAATCTCTGGGAAATGGCGTTGCGCACCGATTTCGACGTCATGGTTCGCATGGCGCTGGTTCCGCGAGTGTTGGAAGCGCGAGGCTTGGATGTTGCGCCAGGGATGATCGATAAACTCCGTCACCTCGGTGATCAACAAGGTGCTGACGTTCTGACGGTGATTCTCGAAGAAGAAGTAGAGCACGTGTCCATTGGTAACCGCTGGTTCTTATCTTTGTGTGAACAGCGTGGACTGGAACCGCACGCTACTTTCCGAGAGTTATTGCGTGAACACACACGTGGATTTCTCAGCGGCCCTTTTAACGATAAATACCGTAAACAAGCGGGTTTTAGCGATCAAGAGCTCGATGATCTGCGAGAGTTAGAAGCACAGTTTGCCAGTGAGTTGGGCTAGTGATTGGGGGCTGAGGTGCCAGAGAAACAAGCCAAGCTTGAGCAGTATTGGATCGAGTACCAAAATCGTTTGCGGCGATTTTTGCACAGCAAAGTCTCGGATGAAGCTGAAGTGGAGGATCTGCTGCAAGAGATCTTAGTCAAGTTCCATCGCCACGAGCCGGCTATCCGCAGCGAAGGTAGTATCCCGTCATGGCTTTTCAAGGTGGCGCAGCATGCCGTTATTGATTACTACCGAGCCCGAGCTCGCGCTAAGCTCCCCGCTGAGGAATCGCTGTGGTTTGAGCAAGACATTGATACGCCAATTTGGCGCGATATGACGCGGTGTGTAGAGCCGATGCTGAACTCTCTCCCTTCTGAATCTGCTCACTTGTTGCGGGCAGTTGATCTCAAAAATTGTTCGCAAAAGCAACTGGCTGAGGAGCTAGGCTTAAGTTATTCAACCCTCAAATCCCGGGTGCAAAAAGCTCGAGTTGAACTCCGTGCTCAGTTCGATCAGTGCTGCAGTTTTTCGCGAGATAGGGCTGGTAAGGTCGCTGATTTTCAATTGAGAAATTGCTTAAAATTCCAAATCCGGTGGAAAATCCAGATTTATTGGATCCAGTAGATATCGCGAACTCAGTAGCGATTCCAACATT
>JBMYWE010000352.1:0-3294 GCA_049607125.1 Granulosicoccaceae bacterium
ACTACCTCAGTGGCCGACTCAAGCAATGGTTGAAACACCTGTGCGAGCACTACCCCGAAGCACGGCAGATCTTTCCCCAAGCGCGGCTTTGCAAAGACCCCAAACATATTTTAGAACTGGCGAGCACTCGCCAATGACAATTGACGCTGCGCACCCTTCACAGGCTCGCGGCCTCACGCGACGCGGCAATTGAAAGCAATACGAAGGTATCCAACAGATTAAACTCCAGGCCTAGGTGGCCATGTGGGGAGCGCAGCCCAAAAAAGAGCGGCGCAACCATGGAACTGAGTCAACGTTTGGATCAAGTACCGTTAGCCAGCGTCTATTAGCTTGTCTTTCTGTCCACTTTTGCCAATTTGGAGCGAAACTTTCTTAATCGGCGTGGTACTCAACTACTCCTTCGATGGCATCGGCGTGCCCTTTGCACGCAAATACCGACACAAGAGACGAGCTGCTCGCTCTGCCTAGCCAAAGATGAAATCACATGCTGGTCAACTACGTAAAAAATCGCCTGCTGGATCCCAAACAACTCAACGACATGGATACGAAGCCTCGGGCTCAAGAGATTGTGCCGGGCTTGATGCTGTCAGGCGGAGGGGCGCGTAATGCCTACCAAATTGGCGTGCTCAAGGCGATCGCCGAGCAATTGCCAGAAGGTGCGCCCAGCCCGTTTAAAGTGATCAGCGGCACTTCAGCTGGCGCAATAAACGCGGGTGGCTTGGCAGCGGGTGCGCAAAATTTTCAGCAGTCTGTGCACAACTTGGAGCGTGTTTGGGGCAACTTGAGTATTTCTGAGGTGTATCAAACCGACAAGGTCTCCTCCATGCGAGCCGCCGCCGCAACCGTGTGGCAGCTGGTGCGCGCTCGCGATACCGCCGACCAGCCTCGCTCAATTTTGGACAATGAGCCACTGCAAGCACTGCTGGAAAAGCACATCGAGTTTGAGCGCTTCCAGCAAAACATCGACGAGGGCTGGCTGGACGCCGTGGCGTTTAACACTTCGTCTTACACTTCGGGCAAATCAATTTCTTACTTTATGGGACGCCCCGAGATCCAAGAGTGGAGTGTGGCACGGCGCAAAGGCGTACGAGATGAGCTCACGGTGCACCATTTAATGGGCTCGTCCGCCATCCCGATGGTGTTCCCTGCGGTGCGTATTGCCAACGACTACCAAGGCGACGGCGCATTGCGTCAGACATCCCCGCTGAGCCCGCTGTTGGCGATGGGGGCCAACCGCCTTTTAATTATCGGGGTGAGCAATTCCGCCAACGAGTCGGACGCCCCCAATACCATCGAGCGCCCCTATCCGTCGCCAGGCCAGATAGCAGGTTATTTGTTTGAGTCGTTGTTTCTCGAGTCGCTCGACGCTGACCTCGAGCGCCTAGAGCACTACAACACGCTGCTACGCAATGTACCTGGTCGACACGTGCAACTAGACGGATCGGTCATACAGCCCGTAGACAAACTGGTGATTACACCTTCCGTGGATGTTCGAGAAATCGTCTCACGCCACATGCACCGCTTTCCCAAGAGTATGAAAGTGGTGTTGAGGGTACTGGGCGCGCACAAACCCGAAGGCCGGCAGATCAGCAGCTACTTATTGTTCGAGTCTTCTTTTTGCCAAGAGTTGATGGAGCTTGGCTACTCAGATGGCATGAGCCAAATTCGATCGATTGAACGCCTGTTTACTCCGCCACTGCCGCCCGCATCCGTCGAAGCCAAAGCGTAGCGAAGACGCTATCGTTGGAAACTCACCGCAATCAGCTATAGTGCTACAACGATGCAACTGTGTCGTTCGGCCGCGCTGAGTACGCGCCCGCCAAGACGATTAAACTTTTGGGGTCCGAGCGTTGATAGAACTAAGTTTAGAGTCACTAGGCACAACCCTCGCTGGGTTGCGTGGCGGAGACTCCGCCGATACCCCTTGCCTGTGCCTGCACGGCTGGATGGACAACGCAGCGAGCTTTATTCCCCTGCAAGCGGCATTGCCCGAACAAAACCTTGTGGCTCTAGACGCCCCCGGACATGGAAAATCTGCACACTTACCCGCAGGCCAGCCCTATAACTTGCTCGATCAGGTAGGTTATGTGCTGGCAGCCGCCGACGCCTTGGGTTGGCGAGAATTTAACTTGTTCGGTCACTCTCTCGGTGGATGTATCGCCCCCTTTGTGGCCGTGGCGGCACCAGAACGTGTACGGCAATTGGTGATGATCGAGGCCCTGGGCCCGCTGACGGAAGAAGCCACTGAGCTCCCCGCCCGCCTGCAGCGTGCTTATCATGCTATGCGCCAAGACAGCGACAGGCTCAAACGGATTTATACCAGCGTCGACGACGCAGTAGATGCCCGCATGGCAGCGACGAAAATGCGGCGTGACAGCGCAAGATTGATTGTCGAACGCAACCTGTGCTCGGTGGAAGGCGGGCATGCTTGGCGCTACGACAGTCGCTTGCGCATGCCATCGGCTGCCTATCTTACCGAAGCGCAGGTGCTGGCAGTGTTGAAAAGTGTCACTCAACAAACCTTAGTCGTACTCGCAGTCGACGGCTATTTGCACAAACGTAAAGAGTCGAAGGGCCGACTTGAGGCATTGCGCGACGCCTCGGTGGCTGAAGTTTCAGGCCACCACCACATGCATATGGACGATCCAGAGCCGACGGCGGCGGCTGTTCGCGCTTTTTTACGGTAAAGTGCACCAACCATCCAACCAGTGCTCAAGCCTAAACGATTGAAAACAAGGCTGTGAGCATGCACGGTTCTCCCGAAAACAAGCAAAAGCCTAAGCGCTGACTAAGCCGAACTTTGCTTTACTTTCTTTTACGCCCACCTGACACCTACTTACCCCTTTGTGCCGATAATAATCCTCGACAAATCAACAAACACAGACTTTAAAAAAGAGGAAAACACGATGGAAAATCCAATCAAAAGCACACCGAAGAAAACTCTGCTAATCGCAGGCGCACTAGCCACGACACTTCTTGTTGGCGGCGTAGCTATAGCGGGTGGAAAAGACTGTGGTGAGCGCGGCCACCGTGCCAACTGGAGCGCCGAAAAAGGCGAGAAACGCATGGATCGGTTAGCCAGCAAGTTAGAACTGACTGATGAGCAAAAAACTCAGGTCAAGAGCATCATGCAAGCCAATCGCGAGCAGCGCCAGAAACAATTTCAGCAGAACCGTGAAGCGCTGCAAGCAGAGCTGAGCTCTGTGCTAACCGATGAGCAGATGGAAGAGTTTGAAACTATGATGGAAAAACGCGGCGGGAAAATGCAAAAACGCATGAAACAACAGGCCGAAT
>JBMYWE010000353.1:0-3292 GCA_049607125.1 Granulosicoccaceae bacterium
GGTTTTTATCTCTGTGGTAACCAGCGCAGAACTGAGCCATTTCAAAGGCACCGAAAGAAATACCATCGAGGTTTTCCTTGTTTTTAGACAGACCGCCGTAAGAAATATTGAGCCTAAAGTCACCATTGGTTTTAGAAGAGACTAGCTCGGCTAGCTTTTCAACATGTTCGGTAAAAGCACGGCGCTTTCCCCAGACAGAAACATTCCATTCAAGAGCTTGTACAGCTCCACTTGCCATCAGCAATGCGATCGCCGTCGCGGCCGTTTTCATTGGTTTCATGCGATCCTACCTCTAGGTGTGTGAATCTGCAGTCGACGCAGTATGACAGCATCAATTGGCAATATACCGCTGGACTTGCAAGATTTAGCAGACTATCAAAGGAAGCAGCTTGGTGCTAGCGGCGTGGCACTGAAGCGACAATAGAACGGCGATTGTTTACTGGTTTAACTATATATCTGACAAAAAGTGCCCAATGGTGACAAGCCTAGCGGGGCTCGCGGGCCAGACGCGCGCATTTTAAGGAAGAATTGGCACAAACGGAGGAAATCACAAGGCAGCAGCATTTTTTACAACCTAGTCACCACATGAAACTAATGTTCATGCGGTGCTGTTTGACAACAACTCTGCCGTCTACATGACCCCAAAATTGGGACACTACACCAAAGTACTAGGCCGCATGACGCGGTGCAGTATTTTCCTCGGCGATGTCTGTCGACTCGGGCTGCCCAAAGAGCAGTCGATCGATGGTCGGTATGAGTTGGTCCACATCGCCTTTATTGAGCTGGGCGTCAGCCCCGGCCCGCTCGCCCTTGTGCAGTAGCTCCTTGGTGATGATAGAACTAAACAGCACAAATGGAATTCGCCGGTATTTGGGTATCTCCTTGAGCTTGCGCGTCATCGTCAGACCGTCCATCTGCGGCATTTCAATGTCACTGATCACAAGCCCTGGAATACTATCACCCTCGCGCTTTTGGAGGCTGTCAAAGGCATCTTTGCCGTTGCCGAACATCTCAATTTGGTTAAAGCCCGCCTTGTTGAGAAAGTCCTGAATCACAGCACTCATGTACTGGCTGTCTTCAATAACTGTCACACGTACATGCGATCGGTCCGTGGCATTGCAGACATCTACATCCACAGTCGACAAACGCGAGACACCGGCGATATCGTCGTGGATAGCCTCAAAATCCAACATTGGAATGAGTTTTTCTTGATACTTCATGATGCCTGTTATCACACCATTGTGACCGGTCGAACCTGCGGGTGGCCCCACCATGCCCCAGTCCACCCTAAGAATTTGATCAACCGAGTTGACCAAAAATGCAATTTTAGAGTTATTGAAGCTGGTCACGATAACGGTATTGCCGTCCTCAGTGCGGCCCAGCTCTGGCTTGATGTAATACCCTAAGTCTACCAACGCCATGTTTTCCGTGCGCAGGTGGAAGGCACCCAAAATCGCATCATGCTGACCAGGCCAGGTGCGGGTTTTGGGCGGCATAATAAGCTCATCGAGCTTGGCAACATTTACTCCAAACTGCTGATCAGCCACATTAAACACAAGGGCTTGCAACTCGTTGTTTCCGCTTCGCAACAACGCATCCGTGTCTTCTTGGTCCACCTAAAACCTCCGTCTCTCATGGTTCGGCGACAGAACTACTCCTGCGCCAAACCCCAGTTCTCCCACCGTCCTTCCTTTCTCGGCTGTCACAAATAAAAGCTTAAGCGGATTCCTCAGTAAATCTTACAACCGGCGACCTCAAGCCGCTCCGTGATCTACCGACAACAGTTAATGCGTCCAACCGTGCATTGAACATGGCACTTCTTCATTGAATTAACTACGGAAATATCGCCTTTGAGCACTCAAGCCCAGCAAGCCCTACACAACTGCTTGGACAGCCTCAGCTCATTGATATTGGGCAAAGAGACACAGTTGAAACTGACCGTTTGCTGCCTATTAGCCGGTGGCCACTTGTTGATAGAAGACCTACCCGGCATGGGAAAAACCACCTTGGCACACGGGCTGGCAAAGGTATTTGGGCTTGACTACAACCGCGTCCAGTTCACCAGCGACTTACTACCGGCCGACCTGCTTGGCGCCAACGTGTTTGACGCCAAACAAAGCAGTTTTCATTTTCACCCCGGCCCGGTTTTTAGCCAGGTATTGCTGGCAGACGAGCTCAACCGCGCTTCGCCAAAATCTCAGAGCGCTCTGCTTGAGGTGATGGAAGAGCGCCAAGTCAGCCTAGATGGCAAGCGGCACGCACTTCCTGAACCCTTTCTGGTTATAGGTACACAAAACCCGCAGTCTCAATCGGGCACCTACGCACTGCCAGAATCACAGCTAGATCGATTCACTATGCGATTGTCACTGGGATACCCGGACCCAAAAGCAGAGCGCACACTACTCATGGGCAACAGCGGACGCGCGGCATTGAGCGCACTAACAGCGCAGATGACAGCACAGCAGCTGATTGTCTTGCAGAGCAACGTACCTGAAGTGCGTGTCAGTAATCTGCTTCTCGACTATTTGCAACGACTGATTGCTCGCACCCGCGACGGCCAAGAATGTAGCACCGGATTGTCACCGCGAGCCGCCCTTTCATTGCTCAATTGCGCCAAGGCCTGGGCGATGATTGACAGCAGAGATCATGTGTTGCCAGAGGATATCCAAGCGGTTTTCGCACCCGTGTGCGGCCATCGGCTGGTGGGAAGAGAAGAGAGCGATGGCGATGTGCTCTCTCGCCGCCTGCTAAGCAGCGTCAACGTAGTTGCCTAAACGATGATTGATCTTCCTCAACCTGTACAGCAACGGCTGGACTCATGGTTGCGAGAGCGCCTACCCGAGCAAGAGCAAATCACTCTGGACCAGGGCCGTATTTTTATCGTGCCAAGCAAACTGTCTCTTGGCATGCTGGCCCTCGTTGGGCTGATGTTTTTGCTCGGCAACTTGTTCCAGAACACCATGGCCTACACCGTGAGCTTCTGGCTGTTGGCGCTACAGGTGATTAGTATTTTTTATACTTTTCGCAACCTTAGCGGCGTGCGCATCAGGCCCGCAGGCAGCACTCCTGCTTTCGCGGGCGAACGCGTTACTTTTAACTACCGGATCAGCCAGAAGTCGGGCCGATCTGCACACAACTTAGTGATGGGATGGCGAGACCATGATGCTTGTGGCTTCGATCTGGGCGCTGACCAAGAGCAGGCGGTCCAACTTTCCTACCACGCACCAAAACGTGGACTCCTACAACCGCAAAAAATTGAAATTCAAAATAACAGAAGATATCAAAAAAGGAA
>JBMYWE010000354.1:0-3291 GCA_049607125.1 Granulosicoccaceae bacterium
CAGTTCGCGGAGCGGAAGACATTGAGGCCAAGCTTGGCTTGCCTTTGTTGGGTATCATTCCCCAGTTGAAATACGGCAAAGGCCTGTTTGGAAAGGCAACGGATCTACCGTTGAGCCCTCAGGCAATCGATGATCAACGCGGCACGTTCTCCGAGTCTATTCGAACGATTCGCACCAGCGTGACATTGAACTCTGGCGATGTTTCAGACAAAGTCATCATGGTGACTTCTTCGGTGCCCAACGAGGGTAAGTCGACTCTGTCAATCAACTTAGCTTATTCCATGTCACAGGTAGAGAAGGTACTTCTGATTGATGCGGATATGCGCCGTCCGAGTGTGCACAAAACTCTTGGTCTGCCTGCCGATGCTGTGGGCCTTGCCAACTTGGTGGAGAAGACGGCCAAGGCTCAAGATTGTATTATGAAAGGTGTTATAGGCAACCTTGATGTCATGACGGCGGGTGGCGTGCCTAGCAATCCCTTGGAGCTTATTTCCAGTAAGCGCTTTGCTTACTTGCTCGAGCAATTGCGCAAGCACTATGATCGCGTCATCATTGACTGCGCGCCTGTGCAAGCGGTTAGTGACTCCTTGGTTCTGTCTCAAAGCGCTGACTCGGTACTGTACGTGGTTCGATCTGTCGTCACGCCTATGCCGTTGGCACAGCGTGGTGTGGCTCGCATGAAGCAAGTTGGAGCCAAGATCAAAGGCATCGTAGTCACACAGGTTGATGTCGAGAAGCTACAGTCCTACGGTGGCGATCACTACTACCAAGGTTATTATGATTACTATGGTTACTCTGAAGATAACGCAGCGGTTAAGCGTGAAGTTATCGAAGACGCAGACGACTTTAGTAACTTGTAAATAGCTAGCAGATGACTGCCGATCAGGCAGTCGTCAGTTTAAGAACCGCCGGTGAGCAATGCTCTTGGCGGTTTTTTTATGCGGTCATTTCTATAGCCATAGCGGTCGCTTCGCCCCCGCCGATGCAAAGGCTAGCGATGCCGCGTGTCTTACCGGTATTTTTTAGCGCGTAGAGCAGGGTGGTGAGGATACGGGCACCGGAGGCGCCAATGGGGTGGCCAAGCGCGCACGCGCCGCCGTTGACGTTGACTTTCTCCGGGTCGAGCCCGAGCTCTTGGGTTGCTGCCAGGGCAACAACCGCAAAAGCTTCATTGACCTCAAAGAGGTCGTAGTCGCTGACCTTTGTGCCTGTTTTCTTTAAGAGCTTCTCGATGGCAGCTATGGGAGCAATGGCAAACTCACTCGGTTTTTGAGCGTGGCTGCAATGCCCCAGAATTCTGGCTAACGGCTTGATGCCTAGCTTGTTGGAAGTGCTTTCGCGCATTAACACCAACGCCGCAGATCCATCAGAAATAGAGCTCGCATTGGCAGCAGTTACCGTTCCTTCAGCGTTGAAAGCGGGTTTAAGTTGTGGAATTTTGTCAGGGCGTGCCTTGCCCGGTTGCTCATCGGTGTCGATTATCACGCTTTGCCGGCCCGCTTTTGTGGCGACGGGGGCAATCTCGTCTTTGAAGGCGCCGGAAGCAATAGCGTTATTCGCCCGCGCTAGTGATCTCAAGGCAAATTCGTCCTGTGTTTCGCGGCTGAACTTGTACTGGCTAGCACAGCCATCCGCAAAGCTGCCCATTAACTTCCCTTTTTCATAGGCGTCTTCTAGGCCATCGAGGAACATATGATCCAAAATCTTATCGTGGCCCATGCGAAGTCCACTGCGGGCTTTTTGCATCAAGTAGGGTGCATTGCTCATGCTTTCCATACCGCCTGCAACAACGACTTCAGCTGAGAGCGCTGACAAAGTGTCACAAGCACTCATAGCTGCTCGCATCCCTGAGCCACACATTTTGTTCACTGTGGTACAGGTGGTTGAGAGGTCGAGGTCCGCTCCGAGCGCCGCTTGACGAGCCGGTGCTTGACCTTGACCCGCCGGGAGCACGCAGCCCATGATAACTTCATCGACTTGGTCTCCAGCCAATCCCGCCTGCTCCAGTGCTGAACGGATAGCGACAGACCCCAGTTCGCTGGCGGTACAGTTAGCGAGATCGCCTTGAAAGCCGCCCATAGGGGTGCGCTTGGCACCTACAATAACAATTGGATCAACACTCATATTTACTCTCACTTTCAATGCACGGTGACTCCACCGAACTGTTGTCAAATGTATAGGCGCGAGGTACTCGCTCACCAATGGTTGTCAGCACTTCATAGGCGATGGTTGATCGCCATTGTGCAAGGCGGTGGGCATCAATACCTGACCCTAGCAGGGTTACTTTGTCGCCGTTGAAGGCGCTGTCTTCGCCAATGTCCACCATAAACTGGTCCATACAAATTTTGCCGACCACGGGGTAGTCTCGGCCATTGATTCGTACGCGTGCTTTATTCGATAAAGAGCGGCTGTAGCCATCCGCATAACCTACAGGCACAGTCACTACGCGCGTATCCTCCGTTGGGCTCCATGCACGACCGTAGCTAACGGTGTCGCCAGCACGTACAACCTTGAAATAGACAACTTTCGAGTGCCAGCTCATCGCAGGTCGAAGGTCGACAGCAGGTTTAATCTCTGGGCTAGGAGGCACGCCGTAAAGCGAGATTCCGACCCGAACCATATCAAAGTGTGTGCTTGGGTATTTTAAAGTGGCAGCAGAATTGGCTGCATGAAAAAGCAGCGGACCCCGCATTCGTTCAAGGGCATACTGTTTCATGCTTTTAAAGCGTTTTAGTTGCAGCTGCGTAAAGCTTTCGTCTGCTTCATCGGCAGTGGCAAAATGTGTGTAAATGCCCTTAATCTTGACGTTGGAGCATTGCAGTGCAGCGTCAATCAGGTGCGATGCGTTGTAGTGGTGTACGCCCACGCGCTCCATGCCCGTGTCGATTTTAAGATGCACTTCGGGGCAAATACCCAGCTCTCTACCAGCTTTGTCTATCGCTCTGAGCTTGCTGATCGAGGAAGCAGTCAAGGCGAGATCTCTGCGTATGTAGTTGGGAATCTGCGCGTCATACATGCCGCCGAAAACCAAAATAGGAGTTTTGATCCCCGCGTCGCGCAGGATGATTGCCTCCTCGAAAGTCGCTACACCAAAGTATGGCGGGTGAAGCTCTTCAAGATGCTGTGCGACCTGCACGAGTCCATGGCCGTAAGCGTTGGCTTTAACTACCGGCATCACCTTCGCTGACTGGGCAAGGCGACAGAGCTCGCGATAATTATGGGAAATCGCAGCGAGATTAACCGTAACTTGCGTTGGCCTCGTGACATCTTCTGGGCGTGTCAATTCTTGTT
>JBMYWE010000355.1:0-3291 GCA_049607125.1 Granulosicoccaceae bacterium
CAAGAATTACGAAAAGGAATAAAACAGAGGGTTAATAATTATTTTAATCATCCAAATCTAGCTTTAGCCCCCTTAGAAAGGCGTAGTGCAAGTTTGTTTTTTTGGTAAAACAAGTTTTACTTTTAATTGGAACTAGTGTTTACACCGTGTACAAAGTGAAACACAAAGTTGAAGAGATAATAGATTCTCCAATGGTTACAAACATGACACAAACACCTTACGAGAGTAGCCAAATAGAATTATTAAAAAGCTATACTCCCAATACTTTACGATCCTCTGTTCCAGAAACATTCTATACCTATTTTGGTTTTCCTGTCTGGCTCTGGCTGAAGACACGCGGGCTTCAGACGAAAGAGGTCTGCTTGCAAAAAGAGCAGTGGCCAGAAGTCACCGTGGTGATTTCAGCTTTCAACGAAGCAAGGAATATCGAGCAGAAACTTGGCAGTCTTGCCGCGCTAGACTATCCCAGTGATCGGTTGCGTGTATTGCTAGTAGACGATGGTAGTCGCGATGGCACAGCCGAGATAGCTAAGGGTTTACAGTTGCCTTGGCTTGATGTCATTCAACTTGAGCACAACAGCGGAAAACCAGTTGCGTTAAACACGGCAATGCTGCGAGTGGATACCGAGTTTTGTGTGTACATGGATGCGCGTCAACGCGTCAGTTCAAATGCTTTAAAAGCTCTGATCGCACACTTCGACGACGCTCAAGTTGGTGCGGTGAGCGGCGAGCTAATGATTGTAGATGAAAACAACCCCGAGCAAGTGAATGTGGGCCTTTACTGGCGGTACGAAAAAGCGCTGAGGGAAATGGAGAGCCGCCTGTACTCGACGGCTGGAGCGACAGGTGCACTCTACGCGATCAGAACAGAGTTGTTTAGGCCGCTTGATCAAGACGCGATCCTCGATGACTTTGATACGCCAGTAAACGTACTCAAAGCGGGCAAACGAGTTGTTTTTGAGCCCGGTGCGCAGGTGTTTGATTCTAGCCAAAGTAGCTTGGACGATGAGTTTAAGCGTAAGTTACGTACCCTGACGGGAAATTTCCAGTCTTTTGCCCATCATCCCTGGTTATTCAGCCCGGCAAAAAATGCCATTTGGTGGCAATTCTTGTCGCACAAAGTTTTCCGCCTGTTGGTGCCTTGGGCGCTACTGTTGCTGTTGCCAGCGTCCTATTTCGCAGGCGGCTGGTGGTGGGGCTTGGTATTTGTAGGCCAGCTGGTGTTTTATTCATTGGCCATAGCAGCGGGGACACTGGATATCTTGCGCCAGAACAAATTAGTAAGCTTTGCACAAACTTTTGTTCAACTCAATCTCGCCGCTTGGCTTGCCGCTCTCCGATACTTGCGCGGTGACGTAAGCGCCCGCTGGAAGACTTAGTCATGAATTCACTCACTGTGTTGATGTATCACGCAACCTATAGCTCCGATGCACAATTGAACGCTATTGATGCAGCTGATCGACCCTATGCGGTCGAACTGGCGATGTTTGAGCAGCATATTGATGCACTGCAACAAGCGAACTACACCATTGTTTCGCAGGCGCAGATAGAGCAGGGCTTAGCAGGGGTGGAAAATCCCCTGTTGCTCACTTTCGATGATGGTCATGCGAGCAACGCGACTCAGGTGACGCCATTGCTCGCCAGTCGGGGGCTGAGTGGCTTGTTTTTTGTCACAGCTGATTTCTGTCGCCAGCGCGAAGATTACTGCTCTGATGACGAGTTACGCAGCATGCTCACTCAGGGCATGAATCTTGGTACACACGGGGTGACCCATGGTTTTTTGGCCGATATGACAGAGCAGCAGTCTCGGCTCGAGCTAGCAGAGTCGAAGCAGTGGTTGGAAGGTGTCTTGGGAGAATCTGTGGACACGGTGTCATTCCCCGGAGGGAGGTACACCAGACGCGAACTCGAGTTGGCTCGCGAACTCGGTTATCGCTGGGTGCATGATTCTACCTTTGCGCTGCACAGCTTAGATGCGTCTTCGGCTTTCCATGTGGTGCAAAGAATACCCGTTAGGCAGCAGCACAGCAGCACAGATTTGCTTGCGCTAATTGATGTTAATTCCATGCAGTTTCGCCGTACGCGCGCGATCAGTATGGCCAAAACTGCGCTCAAACGCGTGATAGGAAATGGTGCTTACGATGCGCTCTACCGACGGCTTGCGTCCTAAAATTGGTCGAGTAGTTGAACCCGCTGAGGGCCCGAGCCCCCAGCGACAGGTTAGCCCGGCTCAGGAAAAATTGCCTCCTGCATCAAAGCAACTGGTGCGACAAATCGAGAGCAGTAGAGCGCCGAGCCAATTTTTCGGGCCGCCGCAGACAGCCGAAGCAACCACCTTGGGGCTCAACCGAAACAAAGGTGTCGAGCAGACCACAGGTGAAGGCAATCCTGAGGATAAGATTGACTGGGATCGTGTGGTCTCTAATTTTAAATTCTTATTGCTGCCAGCACTTTTCGCGGTGCTAATTGTTGTAGGTGGCGTGAAGCTTCCCCGAATTGCGCTCTATGGTGTGGCGGCAATAATTGGTATTGCAGCTATGGCCAAAGCTCGGAAAGACCCCGAGATTTTACTGGCGCTGATGTTGATTTACATACCTTTTGCGCATCTGTATGCCATCTCTATCGCCCCTTTGGTCAATGGAACGAATATATTCATTTTGCTGTGTCTTTTTACAGGCTTGGCTACTGCTTCTGCAAGGGGTTACGCGCCTTTTGGAGTTAGACCAGGCTTTAAGGTCTTAGTCGCGTGGTTCGTACTCAGCTCAGCGTCGGTGTTTACCTTGGTGCGCACACCTGGCGCATTGAGTTACACCATAGGGACAGAGCTTACACAATATACTGGATGGGTCTCGCAAGCTGGATTTTATTTAGCCGTTTATAGTTTGATTAAAACGCGCGGCCAGGCCAAGCGCGCGATGGTATATGTCATGTTTGGCACCACGATAGTGGTGTTATTTGGTCTGCGCGAAGCCATTGAGAAAATTGGCCTAAATTCTATCGAGAAACAACGCCTAGGCGGTGTTTTCGAGCAGCCCAATGATTTTGGTGGTTTTGATTTTCTACACAGTGACAGCGCGCGGGCTGGGTGCGTAAAACACAAAACCGAGTGCATCAGCACCTGCTTCTATAGCAGCGAGAGCATCTTCTAACCGGGTTATACCACAGATTTTTACGCGCGTTTTGCTCAAAAGGATCACTACTCAATCAAAATGGCGAACAGAATAAACCTACTCGCTCCGTAAAGCGGTAATACTAACAGATTGCCACCTTGGAGGTTAACCGTTTTGCGTC
>JBMYWE010000356.1:0-3279 GCA_049607125.1 Granulosicoccaceae bacterium
AGTACTGATCGATGGTTTGGCCATCGGGGTACATCAGGTGTACGAGCATATCTCGCTGGAAAGCAGGGTTCTGCAGCTGGCGCAGGTCAGTTTCGAAGACAATAGTCGCGGCCTTGTCATAGGCGTGCTCAAACGCGGACGGCAGAGGATAGTCGGCTTTGCCCAACACATGAATGGTGCCACCCAAATACAGTACTCGATCTCCGGAGCTGACTTTCCACACGGGGCCATCGGCCTGAGCCAAGCTGGCGCTCAGGAGCAGCCCCAAGGCGGCAATTACTCTCAATGTCATCTGCTGTGCTGCCTCTGCCGACAGTAAATCATGGCAAGGAATTTTGACGGAAATTCGCCGCCAATGCGAAGAGATTAAGATGACAATTTCAGCCGTGCCGAGCAAGCGTAGGACCGAACTCCAGCGAACTAGTCAGTCTCGCGTCGCTCGCCGTAAATGACAATGCTGTGGTCGTTCATCTTGTAGCCGAGCTCTTCGGCTATCTCGGCCAGGCGTTTTTCGATGAGAGGGTCGCTGAACTCTTCGACGTGCCCGCTTTTGACACAGACAATATGGGAGTGGTCTTCGTCTTCGTCGTTGAGCTCGAACAAGGCCTGATTTCCGTCGAAATGGCGGCGGTGTACCAAGCCAGCAGACTCAAATTGCGTTAGCACGCGATAGACTGTGGCAAGTCCCACTTCGCTGTCGGCTTCGATCAGCCGCTTGTAGACATCCTCTGCGCTTAGGTGACGATGTTCGCTCGCCTCGAGCACTTCTAGTACGCGCAGGCGCGGCAAGGTGACTTTAAGGCCAGCGTCTTTGAGGTTTTGAGTGGACATAGCGACTCCATCTGAGGAGCCGCCATTATACCCCGTTGGTGCACAGATGCTACTGCGTTGGCTGGTAGCACCGCCTCCGGGCTCAGGCGCCGGGGCGAGAGCGGCGAATTGCCTGCGAGAGGATGATGACCGGAATCAAACCGCAGGCGACAATCGTGAGTGCGGGCAATGCCGCTTCAGCGAGGCGCTCGTCTGAGGCCAGCTCGTAGGTTCTCACTGCCAAGGTGTTGAAATTAAAAGGGCGCAGAACTAGCGTGGCCGGCAGCTCTTTGAGCACATCGACAAAGACGATCAAAATGGCCGTCAATACACTGCCTTTGACCACCGGCAGGTACACCCGTCGCAGTACTTGGCTCTCGGTGCAGCCCAGGGTGCGAGCCGCCTCGTCGACACTGGGTTTTATTTTCTGCAGACCCGATTCAACCGTGTTGAGCGCGGCGGTCAGAAAGCGCACTGTATACGCAAACACCAGCGCAAACAGCGAGCCGCTGAGTAGCAAGCCCGTGCGCACTCCGAAGGTCTGTTCGGCCCATAAATCCACGGCATTATCAAAGGCGCCGAGTGGAATCAGCACACCGATAGCCACCACCGTGCCCGGGATGGCGTAGCCGCTGGCGCACAGGCGTATCAGTAGGCGAATAAATTTTGATCTACTGTTGCGCTGCGCCAGCGCCAGTATTAAGGCGGGCAGCAGGATCACTACAGCGGCGATGAGTGCCAGCGAAATACTGTTGCCCATCAGCTGGAAAAAGTCTTTGTCTAGGTTTTGCGACCAATTGCCGATGGCGAGCCGGGCGAGTTGAGTGGCGGGCACCACAAAGCCCAGCAGCACGGGCAGCAAGCACACAAGCGTTGCCACCCAAGCGCGCCAACCCAACAATTTAGCGGGCTGCATAGGTTGCACGCGTTCGGTGGTGTAGTGGTATTTCGCCTGTCGTCGCGAGGCGCGCTCCAGTGCCAAAAGCGTGAGCACAAACACCAGCAGTACGCCGGCTAGGCGTGCCGCGCCCGCGGTATCGTATAAGCCAAACCAGGTGCGGAAAATACCTGTGGTAAAGGTTTGTACACCAAAGTATTCGACCGTACCAAAATCGGCCAGGGTTTCCATCAGAACTAGCGCCAAGCCTGCGATGATAGCGGGGCGAGCAAGTGGCAGCGCCACGCGAAAAAAAGCACTCCAACCGGCGCATCCAAGCGTTCGACTGGCTTCGAGCATGCACACCGATTGATTGATAAAAGCCGCGCGAGCCAACAGATAGACGTAGGGGTAGAGCACCAGCGACAACATCGCCATCGCGCCCCCCAGCGAGCGCACAGGGGGGAACCAGTAGTCGGCTCGCGACCAACCCATGGTTTCACGCAGGCCACTCTGCACAGGCCCGGCATACTCGAGCAAACCGGTATAGCAATAAGCAATGATATAGGCGGGCATCGCCAGCGGTAGCAGTTGCGCCCACTCGAAGACGCGGCGACCGGGAAAATCAAACAGGGTGGCCAGCCAGGCCGTGCTGACACCCATCAAGCAGGTGCCAAGCGCCACGCCTGCCATCAGCAGCAAGGAGTTCTGTACATAAATGGGCAGAACCGTTTGCGCCAAGTGTTGAAAATTGCCCTCGGAAGGAGCCACAACAAAATACAGGATGGTCGCGACGGGTGTAAGGATAACGGCCGCCATAAGGGCGGCCGTGAGCGACCACAGCCAGTGACTTCGAGAAAGGCGTTCAGCAGAGCTGTGGTTCGAACTCAAGTAGGGCTTACTCCCAACCGGCCCGGTCGAAAGCTCGAACCGCTTCGGCGTTTAACTCGCCCAGTTTGGCCACCGGGAGTTCGTCCGCTTTGAACTCTCCCCAACTGGCGACTGTTTTGCTCAGTGGCACACCGGCCACTGCAGGGTATTCGTTGTTAGTCTCAGCGTACCAGCCCTGTGCCTCGTCACCTGCCAAAAATTCCAGCAACTTGATCGCATTCTCTTTGTTGGGTGCGTGTTTGGTGACACCGGCACCGCTGATATTGACGTGTGTACCACGGCCTTCCTGGTTGGGGTAGAGCAGTTCAACGGCTTGAGCGGCGACTAGCTGTTCGGCGTCAGAACCATTGAGCATCACGCCCAAGTAATAAGAGTTGACGATAGCCACATCGCATTCACCCGCAGCCACGGCCTTGATTTGCGCGCGGTCGTTGCCCTGCGGTTTACGCGCCATGTTGCCACGTACGCTCTTGGCCCACGCCTCGGCACTGGCCGAATCGCTGTGGGCGATCATAGAGGCGAGTAGAGACTGGTTGTATATGTTGCTAGAGGAGCGCACGCAGATGCGATTGGCCCACTCGGGTTGGCTCAAGTCTTCGTAGCTCTTGAGTTTGGATTGATCTACCGTTTTGGGGTTGTACACGATCACGCGGGTGCGCTGGCTCAGGCCGTACCAGTGGTTGCCGGGGTCTCGTAGGTTG
>JBMYWE010000357.1:0-3274 GCA_049607125.1 Granulosicoccaceae bacterium
TTAGACGGGGCACGTCAAATTATTATGGAGCGGGCGGCTGAGCAGGCTGGGCTGGTGTCCAAACTGCGCGAGCGATTGTGGGAGCAAGGCGTAATCAGCAGTGAGCTGGTGGCGGGCAAAGCGGAAGAGGGCGCTAAGTTTAGCGACTATTTTGAATTCAGCGAGCGGGTCAACAAGGTGCCTTCGCACCGAGCGCTGGCGATGTTCCGAGGCCGTGATGCGGGCATTTTGTCTCTCAAACTCGATCTACCCGTAGAAGACCCAGCGGCGCAGCATCCGGCAGAGCAGAGCATCGCCGCCGAACTCGGTATCCGTGATCAAGGTCGGCCCGCCGACAAGTGGCTGCGCGACACGGTGCGCTGGAGTTGGCGTGTCAAATTGCATACGCGCCTGGATCTGGATCTTAAAACGCGACTGCGCGAGCAGGCCGAAGAAGAGGCGATAGCTGTATTTAGTCGCAACATCAAAGACGTCTTGATGGCTGCACCGGCTGGGCCACGTGCCACGATGGGCCTTGATCCAGGCATTCGCACTGGGGTCAAGGTTGCTGTCGTTGACCAGACTGGCAAGGTGCTTGATACCGCCACCATCTACCCTCATCCGCCCAAGCGCGCTTGGGATCAATCTCTGGCTGTGCTGGCCGAACTGTGTAAGCGACACCAAGTTGAATTGATAGCTATAGGCAATGGCACCGCCTCACGTGAGACCGACAAACTGGCGGCCGAGCTGATGGCCAAAACCAGTGGTCAGGCCATCAACAAGGTCATGGTCAACGAAGCGGGCGCTTCGGTCTATTCTGCCTCGGCACTGGCGGCGGCAGAATTCCCGGATATGGACGTCTCGCTGCGTGGTGCCGTGTCGATTGCTCGACGCCTACAAGACCCACTGGCGGAGTTGGTCAAAGTGGAGCCCAAGGCTATCGGGGTGGGCCAATACCAACACGATGTCAATCAGACTCGTCTGGCGCGCGCCTTGGATGGCGTGGTTGAAGACTGCGTAAACGGCGTCGGGGTGGATCTGAATATGGCCTCGGCACCCTTACTCTCACGCGTATCAGGCTTGAACAAAACCCTGGCTAAGAATGTG
Source organism: Granulosicoccaceae bacterium (assembly GCA_049607125.1). GTDB lineage: Bacteria > Pseudomonadota > Gammaproteobacteria > CALCKW01 > CALCKW01 > CALCKW01. The sequence continues at coordinate 1,087 of JBMYWE010000357.1, forward strand.
GTTGATTGGCGCGATGCTAACGGTGCATTTAACAACCGCAAGCAACTGCTCGACGTGCCGCGCCTGGGGCCAGTGGCCTACGAGCAGTGCGCTGGTTTTTTGCGCGTGCGCGAGGGTGACAACCCGCTGGATGCGAGCGGCGTGCATCCCGAAGCCTACGGAGTCGCCGAACGCATTGTCGGCAAGTTCGGTGGAGCGGTGGATGATCTGATCGGCAACGCTGGCTTCTTGGGGAAACTTCGCGTGGAGGAGTTTGTCGATGAGACCTTCGGTGCCCCCACAGTCGCCGATATTATCGAGGAACTCCACAAGCCGGGCCGCGATCCGCGCCCCGCCTTTGAAACGGCCGAGTTTCGCGAAGGCGTGGAGACTCTCAACGACCTGAGCAAAGGCATGAAACTGCAGGGGGTGGTGACCAATGTCACCAACTTTGGGGCCTTTGTGGATATCGGTGTGCATCAAGACGGGCTAGTGCATATTTCGGCGCTGGCCGATCGCTATGTCAAAGACCCTCATGAGGTGGTGAAAGCCGGCGACGTGGTCAAGGTGACGGTGATGGAAATTGATATCAAGCGCCGCCGCGTGGGGTTGAGTATGCGCAGTGATGCCAACCCCGATGCGGCCAGCGAACGCGGGGCGCCTGCGGCGGCCGACAAGCGCTCTGCAGCGCGCCCGAAGTCTTCTCGTCGAGCACCTCAGCCAAGCACTTCGGACAATGGCAACAGCGCAATGGCTGATGCTCTTAGAGCTGCGTTGAAGTCCTAAATGGGTCGAAAAGCTGGGGTGGTGTGTAGCTGCAATCGCCACGGCGGTAATATTCAACTATATAAAGGGATGGTTCTTCGACTCGACCTCGATCATGTCTAGTAAGCCCTTTGTTCGCCTCTTGTGTGCGGCGGTGACCATCGCCGCCGTGCCGACGCAGGCGGCACAATATATCCTGCCGCCTGAAGACGTTCCTATTATTGGTCGAATTCAGCGCTACACCACCGTGCATTCGGATACTCTGGCCGATATCGCCCGGCTCTACGGGGTTGGGCATGATGAGATCGTCGCGGCCAACAAGGGTGTTGATGTGTGGTTGCCGGGCGAAAACGTGGAAGTTGTTGTGCCCACGCGTTTTATCCTTCCCGATGCGGGCCGCACGGGCATCGTGGTCAACCTGCCCGAAATGCGTTTGTATCACTATGGCGTCGATACCCATGGTCTGCCAGTGGTCACAACCCACCCAGTGAGTGTGGGTCGCATGGACTGGAGTACCCCATTGGGGCAATCTTCGGTCGTGGCAAAGGCCACGGACCCCGCGTGGTACCCGCCCAAGTCTATTCGCGCCGAACACGAGGCCGACGGTGACCCACTGCCCATGGTGGTGCCAGCTGGGCCAGACAACCCGCTGGGCAGGCATATGTTGAGGCTCGGTATTCCCGGCTATTTGATTCACGGCACAAACAGGCCCTACGGTGTCGGTATGCGTGTCACGCACGGCTGTCTGCGCATGTACCCCGAAGATATCGAATGGCTCTACGATGAGGTGTCGGTGAGTACGCCGGTGACTCTTCTCAATCAACCAGTAAAGCTTGCACGTTTGGGTGATCGGTTTTTTGTGGAAGTGCACGCGGGACTTGAAGAGCAGCCGATCAGCGCACAAGACACCTTGGCCGTGGTGTTGCAGATGATTGAAGCGAGAGTGGGAAAATCGGGTCTCGATCTTATCGATCAAGACAAGCTCTTGCTAATGATTGAAAAAGCGAGCGGCATGCCTGTGGCGGTGCCGTTGCAGGAGCGAACCGCTGAAGACACTGAAGATGGATCAGATGAGCTAGCTTGAAGCAAAGGCCCAAGTGTTGAGCCTTTGACAAAGAAAAGCTTACTTGTACATGCTTTTCTTGAACATGCGGTCTAGTTTGTCCGCAAATTCAGTTTTGTTTGCTTCGCAACAGGCGTTGGCTTTTTCGGCCTCTGCCAGTGCTTTTTCTGCCATCGCTAAGGCTTTACGCGCTTGTTCATTGGCCACGTTTGCGGCTTCAACAGCAATTTGTGCGGTCGCTTGTGAGGCGCCAATTTCTTCTTGTAGGGCATTGCCGCCCTTGGTGGCACAGCCAGTGGCTAACAGGGCGACTGACAATGCCAAGCCGATCTTGCTCAATTTCATGGAAACTCTCCTAACAGATGTTCACGGGTCAACAGG
>JBMYWE010000358.1:0-3270 GCA_049607125.1 Granulosicoccaceae bacterium
TCTCGCGGCGCATAGGTAAGAAATAAAAACTCCTCTGCACCAAAGGTCTTACTCAGCTCTTGGTAGAACATCAGATCTGGATCACCCCTTGAGACCAAAGTGTCCGAAGAGGCGTCAAAAGAGAATCGCGGTATCTGGGTAGCCGCCAGCAACAAGACAACCAGCAACACACCCAAAAATATAGCGGGCGTACGCAGCAGCTTTCCATAGAAGCGGGAAAAAGCCTTAAACATCTATCATCACCCGTTTGGGTTGGTCATTTATAGCTATAGCCGCCGTAATCAATCAAGAAAGGAATCTTCGATTTCACCATCTGCAGCGAGATATTCGCGCTGCTGCAAATAGGCATCACGGAAAAAGATGTATCTATCCCCACTGAGCAGATTCTCTGCATCCGAGAGCTCGACACGACGGTTGAGTGTCCAAAAAGTGCTCAGGGCAACACCTTCAGCTTGGGACAACGTGTAGGTCGGGGGGTAAAGCAGTAGATCGGGGATATCGCCCAAGCCAGAACGCAAGGTGACACCACCCCATATGGGGAAAACCATGTAGGGACCTGGCTTCATGCCCCATTTGGCGAAGGTCTGTCCGAAATCTTCATCGTGTGCCGGTAGACCCCACGGGGTTGCCACATCGAGGATTCCACCCACACCAATGGTGGTGTTGAGCAAAAATCGAGCAGTATCGTCCATACCCAGCGCGAACTTTCCCTGCAGAAACTGGTTCCCTATAACAACCGGGTACGAAAGGTTGTTGAGGAAATTTCGCACACCGGTCCTGAAGAATCGCGGTGTCGCTTTTTTATAGGCTTGCGCGGCAGGCTTGATGACGTATTTGTCTCCCACGTCGTTCAGGCGTTGAACCTTGCGGTTGAACTTTTCAAAGGGGTCGTAGACCTCTTCAGCGCTAGCCAATGGTGGCACACACAGAGTTAGCACTAAGGTCAGCGCAATGGTTTTTGCGCCAGCGTGTTTCAGCAGTTTCACGAGTTTAAATGCTCTAAGTAAGTCAATTATCTGCCATCCAAGGCACGCAAGAACCAACCATCAGCGACGCTCTGCCAGCACAGGCCCGTCCACTAACCGGTGTTCCACTTCGCTGCTAGATAAAACGCAGCAACATCTAAGTGTATGACAATATAACGAAGCCGCTGCGCAAATTGACAAGGGTTCGCTACAAGTTCGCAAACGCCGCACAGCCCGTGCCAATTGGGCGCTAGCTCAAGTTTCTAAGGGAACATCGCCACTTGTTGAAGCCCGCGCTCTTCAGGTAAACCACAGAGAATATTAAAGTTTTGCAACGCTTGTCCGGCTGAGCCTTTAACCAAGTTATCAAGCGCTGCAATCAAAATCACTCTACCCGGCACTCTGTCCTCATAAGCATTGAGCATAATGCGGTTCGAGCCACGTACAAACTGCGTCTGCGGAAAGCTGCCTTCAGGGGGCAACCCTACAAAAGGCTCATCACAATAGCGGCTAATCAATGCCTGACGGCAATCGGCAGCGCTGACCCCTGGCCTGAGCTTGGCATAGGCGGTAACCAGCTCCCCACGACTCATGGGAATTAAGTGAGGGGTGAAGTTGACGATTACCTGCTGCCCAGCAGCCAGAGAAATCTCTTGCTCTATTTCGGGTGAATGCCGATGACTCGCGACGCTGTAGGGCCCCATACCTTCACCCGCTTCGGCGAGCAGCGTCAGCTGCTTCGGAGAACGCCCCGCCCCCGTGGTGCCCGATTTCGCATCGATAACTAAATCACTGGCATCAACCATGCCTCCAGATACTACTGGCAGCAATAAATTCAAAACGGCGGTGGGGTAACAACCCGGGCAAGCGACGATTCGTGCTTTGGCGATCTGCTCGCGATAGTGTTCACTCAAGCCATAGGCGGCCTGCGATTGCAACTCCGGTGCCGGATGATCGCCGTACCACTGTTCGTAGGTCGCAGTATCACGCAATCGAAAATCCGCTGACATATCGATAACACGGACTGACTCTGGCAGATCTTTGATCACAACGGCGCTGGTGGCGTGCGGCAAACCACAGAAAGCCACGTCGATCTGATGCCAATCGACTTGATCGTTGGTCACCAGTGGTGGCAGCCCATAGCCAGCTAGATGCGGATATACCTGATCAATAGGTTTACCGGCATGGGCATTGGCTGTGAGCGCAGCAATTTCGATGTCGGGATGGCGCAGAGCCAGTCGGATTAAATCCGCACCGGTATATCCTGAAGCACCTATTACTGCGACCCGAATACGCTCTTGCGACATGACTGGCTACTCATTCCAAAGGAGAAAGAATGCCATTCTACGGATAAAGTGAGTTCGAGGACACCACCCGCATTGTAACGGAGTGTGTCGACCCACTAAGGAGCTATATCCAAGCCATCCGGCTAGCACATATATTATGCGCTACAGCTCAGATGTGTCTGCCACCAAAACTGCTAGCTCGTCTCTTCCTTAGCATCGAAGCTGATGACGGGCTCCATTTCTTTCAGTTGAACGCTGGACAAATGACACATCACCTGATGCCCATCAGCCAAGGTTTGTACAGGTGGCAGTTGACGCTCGCACAGCCCATCAGCAACCTGAGATTTATATCGACAACGTGTCTGGAAGGGACACCCCGGCGGCGGATTGACCGCCGATGGGATGTCACCATCGAGCACGATGTGTTTTTTCTTTACCGAAGTGTCTGCGATCGGAATAGCCGAGAGCAGCGCTTCTGTGTAGGGGTGATACGGCGGGGCAAATATCTGATCTGTGGTGCCCTGCTCGATAATGTGTCCTAAGTACATCACCACAACGCGATCGGCAATGTAACGCACCACAGATAAATCGTGGCTAATAAACAACATGGTCGTGCGCGACTCCCGCTGAATATCCATCAGCAATTCGGTCACGGCAGCCTGCACCGATACATCCAGCGCGGACACGGGTTCATCGGCAACCACTACTTTGGGATGCCCAGCAAAGGCTCTGGCCACACCGATGCGTTGTTTTTGCCCACCCGACAACTGGCGAGGCATTCGCTTGGCAAAAGCTCTTGGCAATTTCACCAAATCTAGCAGCTCGAGCATTCGCTCTTTTCGCTCGGCTTGGTTGGCGCCAATATCAAACTTTTCTAGGGTGCGGATGATCTGGTTGCCCACGGTGAACACAGGGTTCAAGGCCGTCATCGGCTCCTGAAATATCATTCCGATATCATTGCCGCGAATCGTGCGCATCAAATCGGCGTCCGCATCGCGCAGCTCCATCGGGCCTTTGTC
>JBMYWE010000359.1:0-3262 GCA_049607125.1 Granulosicoccaceae bacterium
GTCGAGCGGACTTAGAGCTTAGACTGCGCGTCGACCAATACTCACATATACGGGCCATTGCCAGAACCAATGACAACAAACTACATATGGTTAGTCAGTACGTTAAAGCCAGTGGTGGTTGTTCCGCCCCGAGCACTGCCAACCTTGAGGCGGCTATGCAAAGGCTTGGAAAGGTGCGTCTGCAGACCAACAAAGTGGAGCACGACGGGCCAGCCCTTGTCAGCGCGCAACTGCGTATCTCGCACCCAAACACGACTGGTATGCAGCGCAATCAAATGACTCAACTGGTCTACCCAGCACACTTTGTTCGCCAAGTCCGAGTAACCCTAGACGGGGTTGAGATATTTAGCGCAGATGTAGGGATTTCAATAAGCGAAAATCCTAGTTTCCGATTTTACCTGCGCGACACAGACCCGCGTAGCCTGGGTGCCGGTGGTGAGCTAATCGCCGAGGTTTTCGACAGCAAAGAAAACCGATTCGTCAAGACGGCAGTATTGTCTCAGGGCTCTTAGCCAGCGCAAACACATTGGCGGTAAAGGACACTAAGCTAGCTCTCGACTGCAAAATCCGCAATCGCACGCATCATTGTATTTATTTGGTTAATCAAGTCGCGCTCAGCAGCCCCTGTAGTCGGCAGTAATCGCGACGCCACCCAGACGCTAGTCCCATCTTGCCACACAACCAGCCGACAGGGCATGTGTAACAAGTATTCTTCACCGGCGGCTAAAAGTCTCTCCGCTATTTGGATATTGCAAAAGTGGAAAATCCGAGCGACACGCTGTTCAGCCTCCGGCTGTCGCTCCGCAATAGCGTAACCTACATTGTTGCGACTGGTCAGGCGATAGTTATATTGTGCGACAGCAAATTCGACATCGGCGATCACATCTTCAACCGGCTTTAATTCCGTGCGAACCGTGTACCGATTCGCACCCTTATCGAGCAACAAAACACTATCGAGAGCAGACTCTTCTTGCGCCCCTACTGGTGATATAAGCACTGTAGTGGCCAATAAAAAAAAACGACGCTTCACGACTCAGGGCCAATTTGCTGCTCCAGTACAAAGTGCCTGCCTTTGGTGTCAGAGATCTTGGCTCGCACTAAGCCTTTGTCTTGCGGAGAAAAATCAAATCGAAAGCTGGGATTTTCACTGATACTAAAACCCGTCGTCGCATGCAGCAACAGCTCGTTGTCAAAGGTGACTTCAATATCGTCAACATAGTGCTGTGGAATAATGCGCGTGGAAAGCTGATCGCGCTGCATACCTGTGTTGTTGGGGTGTGAAATCATCAATTGCAAGGTGTTTTGCCCGAGGCCAGTGGCATTGTCTCGCATTTTGAACCGCATATTCCCCATGCGCGACTTCGCCGCGAGCTGGTCTGTCCCTGGTGGGGCGGAGCAGCCCGCACCGCGTGACTTCACCCACTGCTTGTCCATGAACAGTCGACCGTCTTCGAGCTCGGCCACAGCCCGCACAAAGGTGTAACCATTCACTCTCACCCTGGTTTCGATACTCTGCAGTGGTCGAGTATCCGACAGCTCAAAGGTTGCAGCTAGCGGTTGTGGATTGATATCAACACTCAAATAAATCTTCTGGATCCGAGTATCCAACGCACTAAAAGGCGGCGTGGTAATTCTGATGGGCACCAATGCATCATTTTCGGCTCTGTCGGGCGCCTCTATGCGAATCATATGTTGAGACGCACCCTCTACAATCTCACGCGAACCAAACCAACGTGGAGCCAGTTGCTCATGCCACAAAGCCTCACCGGCCTCAACGGTATTGGCCCCTCCCCATGCACTGTAGCTATCCTCAGCGCTGGTATCCGAAGCCGCCATAGCCACAAAAGCGGCAAAGCTGAAGCACACTAGAACCGCGTAGCGCTTCACTTCGCTGCCTGAACGCCAATGCGACAACTGCCCAGCAACTCCTGCTGCAAATCACTAAAAGAGGACAAGGCCTTTCTTGCGCCCGGTACATCGCGAAAAGCCCCTCCCTTCTCGCCTGGTGTTGCAATCAATGTGCGCAGTGATTGCAACTCTACAAAACGATCATAAGTTACCTGATGGGCCAATTTGTCGAACGCGCAAACACAGGCGTACATATTGTCGTAGTTTTGCTCCCCCAAGGTGTTCATGCAGCCAAACACATATTCCACTCGAGCCTGAGTGGGATAATCGTTGGCCAACAAAACCGAGGGATAACCCAGAATACAAAGTACGAATAACAGAGATTTCCTAGTCAACTTCCTTCTCCTCTAAAAATCCAAGGCACGGGCGGCGCCTGCCCAATACCAGAAAATTATAAGCACGCCTCAAAAACGTTGGAGCTTGCTGACAAAATGCTAGTGCTCAATCGGGCTAAAACTCAACATATGGCCAGTCTTAGGCCATGTGCCCAAAACGAGAGCAGTAGTACTTAATAAAACACGGGCACGAGCGAGTGTTCACCAAACAAGGCGTACTGGCAGAAACAGCTTACGCTTTGCATGAGCAATCAAGGCTCTCTATCTCTCTTATCCCGCCAAGCACACAGAATCGCCCCAATAATGGGGCACTATGTTTCAATCTCGAGACTATTCCTCAGGGGGTCTCGACGTAAAACAATAAAGCACCGAACTGTCCGAAAAACTCAGCGATTCCACCAACTGCGCATATGGCACCGTGTCTAAAAGGTTTTGCTTATCGATAGAAGCCACCGTGTAAAGGGACAAAAATGAGTTATAGGGACGCTCGCACCCCAACTTACTCTGCGCGACAACCCACGGTTCGCCAGTTGCTGACTGATCACTGTAAGAGGATGAAAAAACAGCATATTCGAACACACCTCCTTGGAGTCGCCTGGCTCCGACCAATTGATGTACCGAAACTTTCTGTACTTCAAACTGGCGCTTGCCTAAGACTATTGTTCCGCCTACTACCTCGCTTCGATTCTCGCCCTGCAATGAAAAACTAACGGTGTCACCCTCGTCTTTTTGGATCTCTCCCTGCAGTAAAATTGGGACTTCATCGGCCAACGCAATGGTGAGAAAAAAACCGCTAAACAAAAGTGTTAATACATTAGGCTTCACTTTTAGTTTCATCCTATATATTCATATATTTACTACTGTAAATCACAGTTTCATCATACTGTTAAAAACGAAACGTGTTGAAAACCAAGGTCGCAGCCGAGTGATGCTGAAAAACAAAGGCAAAATCCGGGTCTATGGCGAGAATGGTAGCGGTAAATTACTCGGCGCAGAAATGATCGGCCCGGCTGCTGAGC
>JBMYWE010000360.1:0-3261 GCA_049607125.1 Granulosicoccaceae bacterium
GGTGTTCCGGTGATGGCTGGGAGTTGTTCTGAAGTTTATTTGGAAAAGGCGTTTGATGGTACGGGGTACAGACCTGAGCAGAGGCTACCTGTTGCCAAAGAGCTAGGTGAGACAAGCTTGATGTTCATGGTGCATCCCACGTTAACCGAACAAGAAATAGCCAAAACCTGTGATGTTCTGACAGAGGTAATGAAAATGGCGGTCCGTTAATTGGGCGCCTTTTTCTGAAGTCACTTATGGCAGCTTGTTGGCTGCCATTTTTTTTGAAACCAAGTGTATAATGCCGGATCGTTTTATGAGCTGGTGAGTTTGTGAATTACGTTAGCACGCGCGGTGATGCCCCAGTCCTCGATTTTTGTCAGGTGGTGACTACAGGTCTTGCAACAGACGGAGGGCTCTATGTCCCCGAGACTTGGCCAAAGGTCAGTACCGCCGAAATGGAGGCGTGGAAAGAGCTCACTTACCCGCAGCTTGTTGTTGAGGTTATGCAAAAATTTGTGGGCGAGTCCATTTCTCGGGAAGAACTCGCGGAAATGGCTGAACGCGCCTACGGCTCTTTTACCCATCCGGCGATAGCGCCGCTGGTTCAGTTGGAAGACAAGCTCTGGGTCATGGAGCTGTTTCACGGGCCGACTTTGGCTTTCAAAGACTTTGCGTTGCAGTTTCTTGGTCAGCTATTTGATCACATACTCGCGAAATCCAAACAGCGCCGCACAATCGTTGGTGCCACTTCTGGTGATACAGGCTCCGCCGCCATTGAGGCCGTGCGCGGCTCAGAGTTCATCGATATCTTTATGCTGCACCCCCACGGTCGAGTGTCCGAAGTGCAGCGCCGTCAAATGACAACCATCCCCGATGCCAACGTGCGTAACCTAGCGGTAGATGGAGATTTTGATGACTGTCAGGGCATGGTCAAAGCCATGTTCAATGATCTTACCTTTCGCGATGAAGTCGGGCTATCCGCTGTTAACTCTATCAATTGGGCGCGTGTGGCGGCTCAGGTTGTGTATTACTTCCGGGCCGCGCTTGCGCTGGGTGCTCCGGGCCAAGCCGTGTCCTTCTCGGTGCCCAGTGGCAACTTTGGCAATGTGTTTGCGGGCTATGTGGCCAAGCAGATGGGGTTACCGATTCAGCAGTTTGTTGTTGGCTCAAACCGCAACGATATTTTGACTCGTTTCTTTGCCAGTGGCGCGATGGAGGCCGAGCCGGTGGTGGCAAGCTTGTCTCCCAGCATGGATATTCAAGTATCCAGTAATTTCGAGCGCTTGTTATTTGAACTGGCTGATCGAGACGGCGACCAAGTGCGAGATTGGATGGGTAGTTTCAGTCAGTCTGGTCGGTTTTCGGTGAGTCCAGAGCAGCATCGAAAAGTAAGCGAGCTGTTTGCGGCGCATAGTCTTAGCGATGCACAAACCAAAGACGAGATGCGACGCCTCTATGAGAGCAGCGAGTATTTGATTGACCCGCACTCGGCGATAGGCGTTGCTGCGGCGCGTGCAGCCCGTGCGGATAACGCACACCCTATGATTGTTCTCGGTACGGCGCACCCAGCAAAATTTCCTGATGCTGTTCGCGCTGCAACCAATCAAGACGCCGCGCTGCCTCCTAGAGTTGCGCACATTATGCGGGCCGTGGAGCGAGTAGAGCAGGTGCCAAATGATGTAGAGACAATAAAGGCGGTCGTGCGAGACGGTTCTTAGCGGACTGGGTGCTCGTCAATTGCACTGGGTGACCAATGGTTGGCGAAAAACAATTACCATCGGCATATAAAGGCAATTGTCTTTTGACTGACCTTTGCCTGTTCGCTTCCTCAGCCTCCGATTGGCACCACAGCGCCAGTCTGTCTCGCGCGGCTTTCAGAAAAGCCAGCGACACCTGGCAGCGCCATTGCGCGACCAGCACACTCTTCACCCTACATTTATAGGTCGCCAAAGTACTGGCGTCCATTCGTCCAAGTAAGCAGAAAATTCGCGCTCGCAACTGCTTGGAACTCTCCTAGTATTTGGCTATTGGTTCGGGCCTTGATCGCGCCGCTTTAGATTTGTCTGTGTGCAATGAAAATCATCATCCAGCTGTGCGGCTGTATCGAGTTGGCGATCGCGTGAAAATTTGTTCAGAGAATGCCTGTTCCCGAAAGAAATTGGCTGAAAGGCCGAAATAGACCCAATCGACTGACTGAATTGTCAGAAATCAACATATTGAATGGTTCCGAGCATGAGTAGTGAGCAAAAAGACATAAAACGCGTTGCAATGGTGGGACTGGGTTATATCGGCCTACCCACGGCTGCTTTGATGGCATCTCGGGGCCTCGAAGTCGTAGGCGTCGACGTCAATCAAGAGGCTGTTGATACTATCAATGCTGGCAACGTACATATCGTTGAGCCGGATTTAGATATCGTTGTGCGCAGCACGGTGACTACTGGCAATTTGCGCGCGACAACGACCATGGAGGCCGCTGACGCATTTTTGGTCGCCGTGCCTACGCCTTTCAAAGATGATCATGTACCTGATCTCAAATACATTGAGTCTGCTGCGGCTTCTATTGCCCCAGTGCTTGAGAAAGGCAACCTCGTTATTTTGGAATCGACGAGTCCGGTGGGCACAACCGAAAAGCTAGCTGCATGGCTCGCGGAAAAGCGCCCTGATCTGAGCTTTCCTCAGCAGGCAGGCGATACGGCTGATATCAAAGTTGCCCATTGTCCTGAGCGCGTGCTGCCTGGTTACGTACTGCAAGAGCTGGTCAGCAACGACCGCATTATTGGTGGCATGACCAAAGCTTGCTCTGAGAGCGCGATTACGCTGTACCAGAAGTTTGTGAAAGGCAGCTGCATCACCACCAACGCTCGCACCGCCGAGATGGCCAAGCTGACCGAAAACGCGTTCCGCGACACCAACATCGCCTTTGCCAACGAGCTGTCGCTCTTGTGCAAGCGTCTGGGAATCAGTGTTTGGGAGCTGATCGAGCTCGCGAATCGCCACCCTCGTGTCAATATCCTGCAGCCAGGCCCAGGTGTGGGCGGACACTGCATTGCGGTTGATCCGTGGTTTATTGTCGATTCCGCCCCCGATCTGGCGCGCATGGTTCGAACGGCGCGTGAAGTGAATGACTCAAAGCCAGGTGTTGTTATTGATGATGTCCGTGCTAAAGCGGAGAAATTCAAGCAACCGACTGTGGCGTGCTTTGGTGTGGCTTTTAAGCCCAACATTGATGATCTACGCGAAAGCCCAGCCTTGCATATCGCTCAAGAACTAACAGGCGAT
>JBMYWE010000361.1:0-3243 GCA_049607125.1 Granulosicoccaceae bacterium
TCGGGCAGGTTTTCGAACAGTTCCGAGAGCATCCACAACAAAAAGGTGGCATAGAGCCGAGGGTTTTGCATCAGCTTGTCGGCGGCGAGGATGTTGACGTAGCCCTGGCCGCGGTGGTCGGTGCGCATGAAGTCCCAGAGGTCTAGTGCGGGTTCGCCGAAGAAGGATTCAGCGCCCTCTTGCTCGAGCACCAGCAGGCGGCGCTGGATGGCACCGACTGAGGCGCTGGAGACGTTGCCGTAGTCGCTCTTGAATTCCTTGGCGTTTTCTCCCACAAATTTCAGGGTTTCGCGCAGGTCTTTGAAGTCGAGCAGCAGCAAGCCTTCGTCGTCGGCGTATTCGAAAACGATGCTGAGCACGCCTTCTTGGGTTTCATTGAGGTCGAGCAGGCGCGAGAGCAGCGCGGGGCCCATGTCGGAGACAGTGGCGCGAATGGGGTGGCCTTGTTCGCCGAAGATATCCCAGCGCACCGCAGGGCTGGATTCAAAGCCGAAGCCCTCGAGGCCAATTTTTTCGACCCGTTCGTCGATTTTGGGGTGGGGGCTGCCGGGCACAGCTATGCCGGTGAGGTCACCTTTGACGTCGGCCATAAATACCGGCACACCGATGCGCGAGAGCTGTTCTGCCAATACTTGCAGCGTGACGGTTTTGCCTGTGCCGGTGGCACCTGCTATCAATCCGTGGCGGTTGAGGTAGCGAGGGTTGAGGGTGACTTGTTGCTCGTCGCTTGCACCTAGTACCAGGGGTGTTAGCTCTGCCATGGGGGTCTCCGTTGTTCGGTATTTGAGCGGGTTTTTGCCGCCGTTTGGCCAAATATTACAACAGATCGAGGATTTTGGTGGTCGCTGGGTGTTATTTGTCCACGAATGTTGCTCTGTTGCCGTTTGAGGTTTGGCTGAGCTAGCTTTTGGGTTATGCCAAATTCGGGTTATGACGGATTGAAGCTTTAAGCTCTGGAAAGTTAATTGCCAGCAAATTCGAGCAGATAGGGTGCTGTTTACGCGAAATCCCAAGTCCTATTGGATGCTCGTTCGGCTACACTGGGGTGTCTGGTTGTATAAGATGAGAGTTTGCTCACTTCACGTTGAGGTCTTTCCGCATGGCACTACCCCCGCTTTTTGACACCCTGGCGCTGCCAGCTGTCGCGTCTCCCATGTTTATTATCTCCAACCCTCAGCTGGTGATCGCCCAGTGTTGTGCCGGTATTGTGGGATCTTTCCCCGCGCTCAATGCGCGACCGCAGGCACAACTGTCCGAGTGGTTGACTGAGATTGAAGAGGGGCTAGACCGTCACAATCAAGCCAATCCTGACAACCCTGCCGCGCCCTTTGCGGTAAATCAGATCGTGCATAAATCCAACGACCGCCTCGAGGCGGACATGGAGACTATCGTCCAGCACGAGGTGCCGATAGTGATCACCAGCCTGGGGGCGCAGGTGGCGATCAATGAGGCGGTGCACGGCTACGGTGGCATCACTTTGCACGATGTGATCAATGGCTTTTTTGCGCGCAAGGCGGTTGAAAAAGGTGCTGATGGCTTGATAGCCGTGGCCTGGGGAGCGGGTGGTCATGCAGGTACTTTGTCGCCCTTTGCATTAGTTCAAGAGATCCGACAGTGGTTTGACGGGCCGCTGCTGCTTTCTGGCTCCATTGCCAATGGTGGGGCCATTCTTGCGGCGCAGGCGATGGGAGCAGACCTCGCCTATATCGGCTCACCCTTTATCGCCACCCACGAGGCGCGCGCCTCTGATGAGTACAAGCAGTCGGTGGTGAATTCTCACGCTGAGGACATTATCTATTCCAATCTGTTTACGGGTGTCCACGGGAACTACTTGCGTGACTCTATCGAAAATGCAGGCCTTGACCCAGAGAACTTGCCCGAGAGCGACCCGAGCAAGATGAGCTTCGGTGGAGGCGAGGGCTCTAAGGCAAAGGCGTGGAAAGATATTTGGGGTTGTGGCCAGGGCATAGGCGCTATTGACCGTGTGCAAGGGGCCGGCGAGCTAGTGGCCAAATTTAATGCAGAGTATCAAGCTTGTAAAAAACGTTTGCTGTAATTCATCGCTCTATTTGACGTGGTGTTATTGAATTTTCGCGCAGTAGAGCGACTGAGAATGGTTTGCCAAGGCGCTGTCTTCGAGTCGGTGTCAATACCAAAAAAAGCTTTTTGATTTTTTAGAAGTATTTATTGAGACTTTTTGCAGGATTATGTTGCGCTGGAGCTTGTTGTTTTTGCAAGTTTTCCGGCTGTGGCCAATGCATGTGGTTTTGTCATATTTAGTAACTGGACTCTCAAAAACGCTATTTAAGCAGTTTGGCGTTTGTACGGCACTTGTATTTGTGCGAATAACAGAGCTGTAACCTTATTTTTGAGCAGCAATCATTAGAATTCACTACGGTGTTAAAGGCGTCCTTTCTTTGCACATCTAATTTTTTGAGAGCTTCTTGATATGAATAAATACATCGCCGAATTTGTTGGTACGTTTTGGCTGGTCCTGGGTGGTTGCGGAAGCGCCGTTCTCGCTGCTGCTTTTCCTGACGTAGGCATTGGCCTGTTAGGCGTTTCGTTGGCTTTTGGCCTGACTGTTGTCACCATGGCGTATGCCATTGGTCACATCTCTGGATGTCATCTGAATCCAGCGGTATCTGTTGGTCTGATGGTTGGCGGTCGTTTCCCTGCAAAAGATCTCGTTCCCTACATCGCTGCGCAGGTCGCCGGCGGTTTGGCCGGTGCTTTTATCCTCTACATGATAGCCAGTGGCCAGGATGGTTTTAGTGCAGCTGCTGGATTTGCCTCTAACGGTTTTGGCGAGCATTCGCCTGGTGGCTACACCATGATGGCGGCCTTGATCACCGAAGTGGTGATGACGGCTATGTTCTTAATCATCATCATGGGTGCGACCGATGGCCGTGCTCCCGCGGGTTTTGCACCCATTGCTATTGGCTTGGGTTTGACTCTGATTCACCTGATTAGCATTCCTGTCACCAATACCTCTGTAAACCCAGCACGTAGTACGGGTGTTGCTGTGTTCCAAGGCGATTGGGCACTGGGCCAGTTATGGTTGTTCTGGGTAGCGCCTATCGCGGGTGCTGCTATTGGTGCGGTTATCTATCGCGCGATGGCCGGCAACGAAGAGGCCTGAGTTACAGCGCCAACAATTGCGTAACATACATTTGTGGCAGGGCGGCGCGTAAGCGCCGCCTTTTTTTGTGCTTCGGTTTTTACAGCATTTTGCGCTCAGGT
>JBMYWE010000362.1:0-3227 GCA_049607125.1 Granulosicoccaceae bacterium
TCTTTTGTTTTGATCGGAGCAAAACAGCGATTGCGAGGGTAGGCGAGGTGAATGATGGAGTTTGTAAGAGGGGCCCAGTCGAAGATGAAGTACTCAAATTTCCATGCATTTGGCTTGGAAGGTTGATTGCCTCATAGTAGCTGTCGTCACCATCCTCCCTGATCCGGTAGCTGTAGTCACTTGACTCTTCAATAGTTTCTCCACTGGGTCCGATTTTGGAGCGGTTAGCTTTGGTTCTAATATCAATCGTGTTTGGAAGACTGCCAGCCAATATCTCGACTTCTTCAACGGAGTTCGTTGTCTCAGTTGAAAGCATCACATTCTCTACACACTGCGAATACGTTATGACCATGCGATCACCGGCATCCACTGTGGGGGCAGTGACTATGTACTGAGTGTCACTTTGGCCGCTGACACCGCAAAACGAGGTTATCGTGTCCATGTTGTACGGGTCTCGTATACCGCCGAAACCTTCGATGGCGAACTGCATGGATGTGGAATGGACGCCGAGTAAGGCCGCCCATGTACTTTGTGTGCGGAAACGCGCGTAGGCCCATGAGGCCACCTGAACAAAATTATCGTCAGTGACATGAGCGTTCGCGCCATTGCCCGTGGATCCGGTTGTATTCGTTGAAGAAGAAGTGCCATTGCCGCCTCCACCTCCGCAAGCGATTAATAGGCTTGTATTTAGAATAACGATGCTTTTCTTAAGTGTTGATTTCATGGTTTTTAAGAGTCCTTGTGACATCCAGTCTGTAGGAGGAATCAGCCTTTGGCTGTGGGTTGTTAAATAATACTGTTTTATTTTGTGATTCGAATTCAATTAAGGTCTATTGAGTTATTTCTTCTAAATTCGCGTAGATTTTGGTTGCCATCGGCTCGATGGCGTCGATCATGCCGCTGGGGGTTGTGGCCATGAAGGTGATGACGTGGCCGCTGGGCATAAGGCCGACCGTGTGGCGGATGGTGTAGGGCTTGCTTTCTAAATTGATTTCAAACTGGTTTTGATAAGCGTCAATCTCGCCGTACTCCACTGGCTTGAATGCATGCTCGCTGGCCGATGTCACGTCCGTTTTCTCTCGCAAAGACTGATTAATCCTCTCGGCGATCTCGGGTAGGTCTATAGCATGGGTTTTAAAGCGCTGGTCTAGCCGGATCTCAATAGAGGCGGGTGGGTAGTAGTTGTTGGGAGTGCTTAAAATTACCGCGTCGTTTGATCGGCGTTCATCGACTTCCATATTCCAGGCAGGCGAGCCGGGTTTGTAGACGATAAGGCCAGCGTCTGGGATTTCGTAGACTTCGAAGTGGCGGAGTTCTTCAGCGGAGCCATTGGCGTTGCTTGCAAGCGGATAGCTACAAAAAAATAATAGCAGAACAGTTTGTATAAAACGGGTGAGGTGCTGTTGAGCAGAGATCATACCTTCGGCTCTCCATTTTTGTCGAATTTGCAGTTGTTAATCTTGGCACCATCCCAGCAAGTTTCTTCTAGACTGGCACCACGAAAGTCAGAGCCTGATAAGTCCGCGTTGCTGAAATCTGTGTCATCGAGATTGGCATTAGCAAAGCATGTGTTGTCGGCCTTTGCGTTGCTGAGGTCGGCGCCACTGAAGTTTGCCCCTCTGCAGTTTAAATCGGATAAATTGCAGTGTTGCATGTCGGCGTCTTCAAAACAGGCCTCCTCAGCATCGAAACAACCTGCAAAAGAAGTCCCCACCAGGTGTGAATGGTGGAAGTTAGCGCGACTGAATATACACTCCATGAACACTGCGTTTGTCAGAACCGCTCCGCTGAAGTCAGCCTGTTGGAAGTTAGAGCTGTATAGGCTTGCACGTTCTAAATTTGCTTGGTTAAAACACGTGCTTCGCGCTGAAACCCCTTCTGCGTAAACTCGTTGGCAGTTAAGCTTGCTCAAGTTTAGTCCGTCTAGCGCTATGCCGCTGCTGTCCATCTCGTCCAACTGTGCGGTAGCGATGAATTGCTCAATTAGACCATTACTCATGCTGTTTTGCTCTAATATCATTACAATTAAATGTAAGTTCTAATTAGCGTTATACGGGTTGGGAGGTGGTGGTACACGTAAAGGGTATCGCGATCGCATAATACATTTATGTCCCTTTCGTTCTTGCATTCTAAAGTCTGGTCTGTCTGATTCAATTGTTGCGACTCTAAATATTTCTAATGGCTCTAGATGAGCCATTGCTGCGGCTCGATGATCGGCAATATCGAAATAGTCGTGCAGCCACGGTTGGCAGTCATCGCCTAGACTGATTCGAATCCCGCCCCAGTCTTGCTCATCGCATACGACAGAAGGCGTGCTGAGCAGTTTGTCACGGGTAAGTTGCTCGATGAAATACGGGCCCACCCAAGTATGTTGTGCTAGCCCCACTGGACCGAGCTCCCAGTAGTCGACGGGGATCAAGTAGGTCAGCGGCTGCATGGCAAGTGCGTGAGTTTTTTGTTCGTGGCTCAGGTCGCTGATATCAGGCATGTCGTGGTGACTCATCACGGCGATATCGGGGCGAAAGCAAGCGACCAGCTCGTTAGCCCAGTCAAAAGCT
Source organism: Granulosicoccaceae bacterium (assembly GCA_049607125.1). Taxonomy (GTDB): domain Bacteria; phylum Pseudomonadota; class Gammaproteobacteria; order CALCKW01; family CALCKW01; genus CALCKW01. The sequence goes on from JBMYWE010000362.1 coordinate 2,559, forward strand.
GCAGCAATCGCGCGTTGAGACTGGTTTACTTTGAATTCGACATCGATCCATGGTGTTTCACTAGCTCGAACGGTGGCAAAATAGTTCACAGACTTGCGGCGCCAAAGATATACCGTGCCGTAGCGTTGGCGAGGAGTCGAAATGTCGGCCTCATCAATGACGGCCGCTCTATCATAGGGCAGTCTTTTGCGCTCATCGATTCCCCAGTATTCAGGGATGAATTTTGGGTTGGACTCAAACACATCAAGCACCTTTTCAAGGGTGTCTGGCTGACGTAAATCCGTTAAGCCAAACATGCTCAAGTGAAAACTTGGGGGAGCTCCTAAATGCATACGTTGTTCTCTTTGTTTAAGGGGTGGGGCTATCGTGCTTTCCAGCCGCCGGCTTTCCATTCGTGAGTATAAACACCGGTACTGTGGTCGTAGTACAGGACGGTGCTGTCTTTTCCGAGAGGACCACTGGGGCGGGCGATAGGCAGTCCATCGTCTCCGAGGCCTTTGTCGCTTGATATAGCAACATAGTGCTTGGCTTTGGAGGTGTCGATGACATTGCCGTCGGCGTCGAGTGCAGTCCCGTTCCGCTGACCATCTATCTGCCCAGAATTATACACAACCGGCGTTTCGCCACTCACGTCTTTGTGCTCGACGATAGCAATGACATTTCCGTCTT
>JBMYWE010000363.1:0-3224 GCA_049607125.1 Granulosicoccaceae bacterium
CCAGCCATAGCGCCTTTGAGCCACACCCAATACAAGGCTGGACACCAGATTTCATACCGCTAGTACTGCAAGAGTTGCTCGACGACAAACACTACGACGAACTGCTGCCCGTGGCAGGCCCCGAAGGTGTGCACTGGGCGCGTGCCCTCGCAGAACGCGAGGGTATCCTCACCGGTATATCGGGCGGCGCTACCTTTGCCACGGCACTAAAAGTGGCCGAAAAGGCGGAGCCAGGTTCGGTTATTTTGGCCATGCTGCCCGATACCGGTGAGCGCTATCTGAGCACGCCTCTGTTTGCCGATATCAAAGCCGAGATGGACGAAGACGAGCAGGCCATATCGTCCTCTACCCCAGGGTATCAAATGCCGACCTAATAGCATCGGTATCAGCCGATGTTTGGGGCTGTGCTTTCGGTTACCGAAAAAACGGCGTGATTCAACACGCCCCTTGGACGCCCGATTGCCCCGTCTCATTGGGCTTCATCGGGTCTCTATAGATAGGTTCCCGAGATGCGCAAGGGCTTATCGCGACCACCGCTAGTCGGTCGGGTGCTTGGCCACCCAGCGCTGGCTGGCGAGCAGTTGCTCACCTGCAAACACCCGCGCCTCGAAAACAGCGCCGGGCTCTACAGCACCCACACCTTCTGGTGTGCCGGTCATGATGACGTCGTCGTCTTCTAGCGTGGTGAATGCTTCCAGCCCAGAGCGAATGTCGGCCGGAGGAAACAACATCTGGCTCACTTCGCCACGTTGGGCGGATTGGCCATCGATATCGAGCTCCAGTCGAAGGCTGGAAAAGTCTTCGCTGAAGTCGATGAACTCGCTAAATAACGCCGCACCTCTAAAGGCCTTACAGCGCTCCCATGGCAAGCCTTTGGCCTTGAGTTGGTTTTGCGTCTCGCGTCGGGTCAGGTCTAGGCCGACCCCCACGGCGGCAAATTTTCCCTCGCGAACAACAAAGCAAATTTCGGTTTCAAAATGCAGTGTCTCTCCCTCAAATGCGCTCTGCAATTCTTCGCCAATAGAAGCGTTGGGCTTGCCAAAGACAACCATCTCTTCGGGTATGTCGTTGCCCAACTCGGCGGCGTGCGCAGCGTAGTTGCGACCAATACACAATATTTTGGAGGGCGTGCGAGTTTGACCATTGACGACAATAGACTGCATGTGTAACACCGAGTTCGTTGAGGAGAAACCTAAATAGTATCAGCTGACGCAACGCTAAACCTCCTTATCGATGCGGCAAAACGGTGTTATTCAAACGCAACTTTTAAACCGTACAACAGCTCCGTCCACGCGCGCGGGTAAACACAACGCTGGTCTTGCGTGGTCACAGTCTGCACACTGCGGGTAATTTTCTAGTGCGCGGCTATCCATGGACAAAATTCAGAGCTGTATCCAGACTCACTTTGGGTTTAGCACCCTGCGCGACGGTCAACGCCACGCCATTCAAAGCCTGCTCGACGGCCACAGCGCCGCTGCAATATTTCCCACCGGAGGCGGAAAATCCCTGTGTTATCAGGCGCCCGCAATCATGTTGCCGGGCATTACGCTGGTGGTCTCTCCCCTGCTGGCACTGATGAAAGATCAAATAGACGCACTCTTGGCCCGCCATATTGCCGCCGCGCGACTGGACTCCTCACTCACATCAGAAGAGTATTTTGACGTCTGTGATCGTGCCCGCAGTGGAGAGCTCAAGCTCTTGTACGTCGCACCCGAGCGCTTCAACAACTTGCGGTTTCAGCAGCTCGCCCGCGAGTTACAGATCAGCCTACTGGCCATCGACGAAGCGCACTGCATCTCCCAGTGGGGCCACAACTTTCGGCCCGACTACCTCAAGCTCGCCGCCCACGCCGACACCTTTGGCGCTGAACGCGTGCTCGCGCTTACCGCCACTGCCACACCGGCGGTGGTCGACGATATCAGCCGCCATCTCAACATTAAACCAGCGCATGTGGTGCGCACCCCCTTCTACCGCGCCAATCTAGCGCTCAAGCTCAGCCCCGTCAGCTCGGACGCAGAGCGCCAGCAGGCTCTGATCAGCGCGCTGCAACAACGCCCCACTGGCGCAACCATCATCTATGTGACCCTACAGCGCTGCGCCGAGGAAGTGGCCAATCTACTCGAGTCGCAGGGCCTGCCCGCACGCGCCTACCACGCCGGACTCAAAGACGAGCTACGCGAGCAGATTCAGGAGTGGTTTATGGCCGGTCCCGATCGACTGGTAGTGGCCACTATCGCCTTTGGCATGGGCATAGATAAATCAGACATCAGATACGTCTACCACTACAATCCACCCAAAAGCCTAGAGAACTACGCGCAAGAGATCGGTCGTGCCGGGCGCGACGGAGCCGCCTCGGTATGCGAGCTGTTTTATCTACCCGAAGACCGCCGCGTACTCGATAATTTTAGCTACGGCGACACGCCATCACAGCACAGTATTGCAGCTCTGGTGAATTATCTGTTCAGCCACAACGACCACTTTGAAGTGGGCAACCACGAGCTCGCGACCCGGTTTGATATTCGCCCCTTGGTGCTGCGCACCCTGTTGGTGTATTTGGAGTTACAAGGGTTCATCAAAGCGGGCACCCCTATCTACACTCAGTCGCGCTTTAAGCCCTTGTGCAGCAGTGAGCAAATGCTGGCAAGCTTCGACACCGAGCAAGCCAACTTTATGCGCGGCCTGCTCAGCTGCAGCAAGAAAGCCAAGGTGTGGTTTTCGCTGGACAACGAGGCCGCTATGCAAAAAACTGGCGCTACCCAGTCGCAGATAAATCAAGCCATGGCTCTTTTGGCCGAGCGACACTTTATCGAACTACAAGCCACCGGCGTGAAAGTGCCCTACCAGGTATTGCAACATCCAGCTGATCTAGGACAGGTGCAAGACGCCCTCTGGCAACAGATGACGGATCGCGAGGACGGTGATATTGCTCGCATGGATCAGGTGGAGGAGCTAGTCACGGCCGACGGCTGTCAGGCGACACAGCTGAGCGCCCATTTCGGTGAAACGCTGAGTAAACCCTGCGGGCAGTGCAGCTGGTGCGAGCGGGGGCCTGCGAGCATCAACGCTGGCCCGGTACCCGCAGTTAGCGATGAGCAACTGCGGCAAATCGCTTTACTGTGCGTGTGAATAAGTTATCACATCAACAGAATAAGCAAGATAAATACTAACTAAAAGTAAATTAAAAAAGGAGTTTAATATGTTTATTAAAAAACTGGCGATTACAG
>JBMYWE010000364.1:0-3222 GCA_049607125.1 Granulosicoccaceae bacterium
GGAGCGCTATGCCATGATCAAGGCGCGAGCCCTGTGTGGCAGGCCTCAGGATATTGCGGTACTCGAAGGCATGCTGCGCCCCTTTATTTATAGGCGTTACCTCGACTACGGGGCCATAGAGTCTTTGCGTGATCTAAAAGCAACCATGGTCGCCGAGATGAAACGGCGCGGCCTGAGTAGTTGCGTCAAATTGGGCGTGGGCGGGATACGCGAGGTCGAGTTTATTGGGCAGAGTTTTCAGCTGGTGCGCGGAGGGCGAGAGCAGCCGCTGCAACAGCGCGGAATCCTGGCGGTCTTGGCGTGTCTCGGTGAGCTGGAACTTCTCAGCGCAGAGGAGTCGACTTTTCTGCCTGAAGCCTACGATTTTTTGCGCCGTTTGGAAAATCGTCTGCAAATGTTGGCAGACCAGCAAACCCATGCCTTGCCCGTGGATGAACTGGGTGAGCAGCGAATGGCCTACGCCATGGGATACGCGAGTTGGTCAGCACTGCTGGCAGATATGCAGCCCTTGCGCGAGCGGGTGCATGCCGTGTTCAGAGATGTATTCAGCCTAGAAGAAGCCGAGACAGTTGAACGCGGTGGCGAGACCCCGCTCGCAAGTGCGTGGGGTGAGCTTGAGGTCGATAGTATCGCGCCGCTGTTGGCCGCCGCCGGCTTTGCCCATTCTCAAGCGACGGCCGCCTGGTTGCATGAGTTGCGACACGGAGGGTTTTACTCCCGCAATTCCAGCAAAGGGCAAGAGCGGCTGGATAAACTGATGCCAATGTTGCTGATGGCCAGCAGTGAAACCCGTTTGCCCGATGAAACTCTGGAGCGATTGGTGGGCATTATCCGCACCATCGCGGGTCGCAGTGTGTATCTGCAAGTGCTGTTGGATAACCCGCCCGCGCTGCAATTGTTGGTGCGACTGTGCGAAGCCAGCGGGCCGGTGGCCGAGTTTATCGCCAAGCATCCGCTGGTGTTAGATGAGTTACTGCACGGGGTAGCCGTTTCCGAGTTGCCCGATCGCGCACAAGTAGAGAGCCAAGCGCGTGCTCAGCTGGCCCATGTGGATTTCGACGATCTCGAACAGCAGATGGAACGCATGCGCCAGTTTCGACACGGGGTGGCTATGCGCGTGGCGGTGGCTGATGTGCTGGGTGAGCTGCCTGTGATGCGAGTGAGTGACTGCCTGAGTTGGCTGGCGGAGGCGGTGCTGACAGTTTCGTTGGAGGTAGTGTGGCGGCAGTTGGTGGCCAAGCACGGCGAGCCTCGCTGCCTGGTTGACGGCGAGGAGTACAAGCCCAGTATCGCCATCGTGGCCTACGGCAAGCTCGGCGGGCTAGAACTCAGTTACACCTCGGACTTGGATATCGTTTTTCTGCACGACTCGCGCGGGCAGCAGCAGTTTACCGATGGCGAGAAGTCGCTGGATAACAGCGTCTTTTTCGGGCGAGTGGTGCAGCGGCTGACCCACTTTTTGTCCACTTTGACACCCGGTGGTCAGCTCTACGAGACCGACACTCGACTGCGCCCCAACGGCAAAGGCGGGGTGCTGGTTTCTAGTGTTGCAGCCTTTGCTGACTACCAGCAGCGGGAGGCTTGGGTGTGGGAGCATCAAGCGCTCACGCGTGCACGTGTGGTGGTTGGGCAAGACAGCTTGCGCGAGGCTTTTGCCGAGCTGCGTCACGGGGTTTTGGTGCAGGCGGCTGCCAGGCACGATCTGCGTGAACAAGTGCGTGAGATGCGTGATCGCATGCGTCGAGAGCTCTCCCGCAGTAAAGACGCTCAGTTCGATATCAAACAAGATCGTGGCGGTATCGCAGATATCGAATTTATGGTGCAATACGCTGTTCTGGCAAACGCGGCCTCATCACCCCGTTTGGCGACGGCGACGGATAACATACATCTGTTGGAACTGTCCGCACAGGCGGGTGTCATGAGTGAAAGCGATACACAGGCCCTGAGCGCGGCCTATTTGCATTTGCGCGAGATCACGCATCGGCGCGCACTACAGGGTGAAAAGGCGCTGATTGAACTCGATGAAGCCACCGTCGAGCACCGCAATAACGTGATGGGCTGCTGGCAGCGAATAATGGTTGAGGGTGCCGATTAAATCGGTGCATTGGAATAAATTGAGGCGACGGCATGGGATTGCCAGCGCCAACAAAAACTTGGAGTAACACATGTCTTTTGATGATCGCGATGGCGTTATATGGGTCGACGGTGAAATGGTGCCTTGGCGAGATGCCAAAACACACGTACTGACGCACACACTGCACTACGGCATGGGTGTGTTTGAGGGCGTGCGCGCCTACCAGACAGACAAGGGGCCCGCGATTTTTCGTCTCGATGAGCACACGCAGCGCCTGTTCGACTCCGCCAAAATCATGAACATGGATCTCGGCTTTGACTTCGCCACGATCAACGAGGCGCAGCGCGCGGTCATACGAGAGAACAACCTGGGCTCATGCTACTTGCGCCCCATGGCCTACTACGGCTCGCAGGGCATGGGTTTGCGCGCGGACAACCTCAAAGTCCACTTGATCGTCGCGGCTTGGGAATGGGGGGCCTACTTGGGCGACGATGGCCTAAACAAGGGCATTCGCATCAAAACCAGCAGCTACACCCGCCACCACCCGAACATCTCCATGTGCCGCGCCAAGGCCAACGGCCAGTACATCAACAGCATGCTGGCCCTGCAAGAAGCCCTGACGGATGGCTACGACGAAGCACTGCTGCTAGACGTGGACGGCTTTGTTGCCGAGGGCAGCGGTGAGAATTTCTTTATCGTGCACAACAACACCATCTACACCCCAGACCTAAGCTCCGCACTCAACGGCATTACTCGCCGCACCATCATGAGTTTCGCCGCTGACCTCGGTATTCCCGTCGTTGAAAAACGCATCACTCGCGACGAAGTCTACATCGCCGACGAAGCCTTCTTCACGGGTACTGCCGCGGAAGTCACCCCGATTCGCGAAGTAGACAACCGCAGTATCGGCAACGGCACGCGCGGCCCGATCACAGAGAAGCTACAGGGCTTGTATTTTGACGTGGTGCAGGGAAAGAGCGAGAAGTACGCCGATTGGTTGAGTGTTGTTTAGGTGTTTTTGGCTAAATGTAAACTTGACTTTAGTTTTGTAACTACATACAGGCCGAACTCTGATTGCACGGAGTTCGCCTAGCTACACTCGGCATACCGACAGGCTCCTGATTCAGTACGTACAGCTTCCACGAAAC
>JBMYWE010000365.1:0-3219 GCA_049607125.1 Granulosicoccaceae bacterium
CTCAAGCGCCGGAATGCGCGCGCGGCCGTCGTCGTCGGTGTTACTGTTTTCATCATTGTAGTAACTCAGCACACCCGGCGCGGCGGCCTGTGAGTGATACAAGTGTTGACCAACCAAAAACTCTTTGGCGCCGTCACCGTTGACATCAGCCAACACCACCGGCAGGTATTCGAGGTTTTGCTGTGCCCCCGATGAACTCGGTTGGTAATTGCCGTCATCACTGGTGAGCACATCATCAAAACCCGATGCCAAAACAGCGAATCGCTGACCTTCACGCTCCAAGGCGTCATCTCTAATCTCAATCATGTAGTCAAAAGAGCTGTAGGGGTCGCTGTTGCGAACTCGACCCTTTTTGTTCATACCAGCCAGCAACAGCTCGTCGATACCGTCGCCGTCGATGTCACCTATGTCGAGATTTGTCACCGCCGCACGCACTGAACCACTAGAGGTATCGAGTTCTATCTGCGCGTCTTGGATTAACGTGCTCCATTGAACCGCAGCATCGTCAAACACGCTATAGCGAGAATCTGTGCCAACCGTGTTGACGACAACAGCCAGCTCCAGCGCGGCATCTTGATCGAGGTTGCCCGTGCGCAGCACCAGGTGGTTTATATTGCTTACAACTTTCGGGAAAGTTAGCTGCAAGCCGTTAAAGCGGAACTCCCCCCCTTCGTTGGCGAGCATTTTGACTTCAGCGTTGCCAAGATTGTCGACCAAGCCGAGAGCTAGATCCACATCACTGTCACCGTCGAAATCGCCAGCGGCAACAAACAACTCGGCGACGGATTCATTGTCGACCACCGTCGCACTACCTATTTGATAGCCTTCAGTGGCATCATCCATCAGGCGTAGCTCAACGTCACCTCCGAGCTGATAGACCACCGCGATTTCGTCGATACCGTCACCGTCGAAATCACCCACAGCACTGGCGCGCGCGGCATCACTATCGGTCCAAGGGGTATTGGCCAGTGGTTCGTCGTGCAGTAGCTCCCAGGAATAGCTGTTGTTCGAGCCGGGAACCAAGTTAGTGATGGCCATCTCGTTGCGCGACTCAGACAAGCTCGCATCGTCTATGGGCACCCCAAAGAGCATAATCTCGGAAAATCGGTTCGCGGTGACACGCGACCCAAAAGGTGCGTAAGTATCGGGCAGAGGTTCATCATTGGCACCCAGACGCTCGCTGCCTTCGGTGTTAACTTCGAGCCGATTGAGCATACCTTCTACTGAGGAGCTGCTATCGTCGGCACCACCACCCCCAGTGCCGCCACCAGCACTACCTCCACTGCTACTCCCTCCGCCACCACAAGAGTTGAGCAGAAGAGCAACCAGGAGCGAAAAAAGCACCGTTGAACTACGACGAAACTTAATACTATTCATCGACAACATCCCTGAGACAAAGGCAGCGTTGCCAATCATGGATTTTTTTTAATGTTTGTGCAAGCAGTACAGGTCAACTACATTTGCACACAATGCAACACTTATCATGAAATCTCCTTAGCTCCCATTAGCCGAAGTGCACAAGCCTATACACCCAATCGCTTTGAGCATTTTCAGGGGCGGTGAGCGCACAGATTTCAACCCTGCTGCCACCCGTTTGTTGCAAGGCGTTTTGTGCGCAGGTACAAGCAGGCTGTCACTCGAATGCTTCGTGCTTGCAATAAGTGCATGCTGCATAGCTAACATTAGTGTCTCGGGCCTAGGTTTATCCACTGTCTAAATCTGTCAGAACATTCGCCCTGGTTGGACTTTGAAAAAAGTGCTTGTTGCAGAAACCTAGCGCGACGCCAAGTGAATCCCAGCGAGTGTGCAGCGCACAGAGCCTCCCGCCATTTCGATGGTTGGTATGTGCAATGGCAGCAGCGTCGCGGAGCGTTCAATGCTGGCGACTTGCTGATCGTTCAGCGCTTCTCTGGCGGTGGTTGATAGCGCCAGTACCCTGCCGTCTCGCCCTTGCAACTCTATGGCGTTACCCGCGAATTTGGCTATTTGCTCCTCACTGAGATCAATTATTTCCCGACCCGACGCCGTAAATCGTCGCTCTATCTCATATCGTCGTTGCGGGTTCTTGAGCATACTCAGGCCAATCATCACAAAATCAGTTGCGACGCACATCAGGACATTCGTGTGATAGACCGGTGTTCCGTTGCTATCACTCGCCTCAAACGCGAGCGGTTCAAAATTGAAGTGCGTAGCAAAGCGCTCCATGGCGATAGGGTTAGTGCGCAGGGAGCTCACCGCGTACGCGACTCGCTCGATGTGGTCTAGCACCATCGCGCCGGTGCCTTCGAGAAACAAGCCGTCGGGCTCCAGTCCAGAGTAATCTAATACATCTTGGACGCGATATTCGCGTTTGAGCATCTCGATGATGTCGCTTCGTCTTTCACGCCGACGTGCCGGCGAAAGCATGGGATAGAGCGCAACATGCCCTCCACTGTGTGTGGAGAACCAATTATTGGGGAACACTGAATCCGGCGTGTCAGCGCCCTCGTCTTCAAACACATGGACCTTAACGCCCACTTGCTCTAGCTGCTCTGCTGCCGAGCTCAATTGATGAAAGGCGTCACGAGACAACTGCTGCGGATTCATTGTGGATGTATCCACCTGATACGCATTGTCAGCCGCGGTCTCTGGGTTAACCCGAAAGTGATGCGGTCGAATCATCACGACAGCTGCAGGGGCTTGTACACTTTTAACTGCCAAAACACTCTCCTTGTTATGTCTGGTTTAAGCCAAGTTGCCAGAGCGCAGTAACATGCCAAACAAATCACGCGGTTCGTCTGGGTCAGCTACCATATCTAGCATCTCGCTCATACCTTCCATCCCGGGCAGTGCCAGCTGGTCGAAAACATATCGCAAGGCTGAGAAGTCCTCCGTGGCAAAGCCCACACTGTCGAATAGCGTGATTTGCCGCGAGTGAGCACGACCGACGATATCCCCGTTTATCACCTGCCAAAATTCATGCACGGCGTAGTCATCGGGCAGCTGTTGAATCTCGCCTTCAATACGAGTTTGCGGCGGATACTCCACAAATATGTCAGAGCGCAGCAGTATCTCTTTGGCCAACTCAGTTTTACCAGGGCAATCCCCACCAACAGCATTAATGTGAACACCTTCGCCCACCATGTTGTCGCTTAAAATAGTTGCACAGAGTTTGTCTGCTGTAACCGTGGTGATGATCTCCGAACCCTCAACAGCTTCCATGGCGCTGTTGCAAAGCTC
>JBMYWE010000366.1:0-3217 GCA_049607125.1 Granulosicoccaceae bacterium
CGAATACCCGTTGACATTGAGTATCGACGGCACAGAGGTGGTCACGTTGATGACCATGGGCTCCCGACCCGAAGAGCTGGCGTTGGGGTATATCCGCAATCAGCGGCTGATCTCCGATCTGTCACAAATCAAGTCGGTCCATGTGGATTGGCGTCGAGAGTCCGTCCAAATACAAACTCATGCGCAAACATCGCAAGATTGGCACTCTCGACTAAACCGACGCATCGTCACCAGCGGCTGTGCGCAAGGTACTATTTTTGCCTCTTCGCTGGAGGAATTTGAATCCTTGCAATTGCCTAAGCGCAGCATAACTCAACAGGAAATTTATGCGCTGGTTGAGGCGGTAAAACACCGCAACGATGTCTACAGGCAAAGCGGCGGCGTACACGGCTGCGCGCTGTGTGATGGCGACGAAATACTGATTCACGTTGAGGACGTGGGTCGCCACAACGCCGCCGATGCCATTGCTGGCGCTATGTGGCTAGAGGAAATCAGCGGAGCAGGTAAGTCTTTTTATACCACCGGTCGACTAACCTCTGAGATGGTCATCAAGTGCGCCTTTATGGGGATACCTGTCTTGCTTTCGCGCAGCAGTGTGACCTACATGGGCTATCAAATGGCGCGCAAACACGGGTTGACAATCGTGAGCCGCGTGCGCGGTAAGCACTATCTATTGTGCGACTATTCAGACAAAGACACGCCAACTGAGGGAGCTTCTCCCGACCCCAGCTAACCCTACCCTCAATCCGCTGATCGACTAGAGAGGCCATGCTTCTCGCGATCACTCAGAGCCTCAGGAAAAGCTCAGATCAGACAGGCGCTGCGCTGCGGCCTGTAATGTTTCTATCTGGGCTCTGGCAGCCTCTAGGTGAACTCGCTGACAAGGGGCATGAAATGCAATGGCGGCACAAAATTTACCGTTCAAATCATTGACCGGTACAGCTGCCGCCACCATGCCCTCCATAAACTCTTCGTTGTCCAACGCGTAGCCTTGTTTTTCTACTCGGTGCAGCTCCTCAAGTAGACTTGCCGGGTCTGTAATCGTGTTGGTGGCGCGACTTTCGAGCGACAAAGCCTTCACCAGTTTGATCCTGGCTGTCCGGTTTATGCTGGCCATAAACACCTTACCGCTGGCGGTACAGTGAAACGGCACATGGCTACCGATAGGCAATTGAAAGCGCAGCGGCCAATCGGTATCCACGCGGTCGGTGTACACCATGCCCTCAGATTCAGCCACTACAAAATTGACCGTTTCACCCACCTGTTGTGCCAACTTTTGTAACACCTGCCGTCGAGCTATGTGTAGATGGGAGTTTGAAAAAATCCCGTTGGCCATCATGCGGGCACGGCGTGCAGGGCGAAGTCGCTTGGGATCCACATCACGAATTAAAAAGCCACTTTCGATGAGGGTTTGGCACAAGCGGTGGATGGATTGTTTGGGCAACTTCAAACTGGCATTGACTTCGGTGGGCGTTAACGCGTTCTGGCTATTGGCAAATGCCTCAAGAATCAACAACAGACGCATATTGGTCGGTAGGCGATTTGTACTTTCAGAATCGGGATTCATGCAGCATTCCTCATATTATGCGTTATTTTACCGATTACTGAGTGGGTTTCACAATCAGAACGTGTACCGAAAGTCCCAAAAATCACCCGGATGGTCTGTTTGCGTGTGAAATTAATGAGACAAGCACGCCCGTTCACGTCGACGGCCAAGCCAATGACTGCGCCGTACCATGCGTTATCTACCCAAGACGGCGCACCCGTCGCCTGTCACTACGCGCGAACTAACTAGGATCGGCTGGACCCGCCTCGTCACGCCCGATACTTCAGAACAGCGGACAACCATGCAAAGACAGTCACGTTCTTCAAGCGGCCTGCGCTCTGCCTTGTTGCAGTAGACCGCGGCCAGAACACCCAGGTAAGTACTTATCACCTGCCCTAGTGCCCTAGACTGAACGGCAGAGCCAGCGGTTTGCTGCTACCTTTTGCTGCTTCGGGGGCGGTTCCGCGCTCCCTTGTCATTGCCGAGCTAAGGAGACTGACGAAAATGACTTCGCAATTAATAAAATGGGTGACCACTGCCACGTTGTGCAGCCTGGTTGCCCTATCCGGCTGCACCAAAGATGCGCTTGTTCAGCAAGCAGGCGAAGTGCTGCAGCAGGTAGGTGGCTCTGGCGGGCTGTCGAACACCGAGATTAGTGCAGGCCTAAAACAAGCCCTTGAAGTGTCTACTGGGGCCGTCGTTTCTCAGCTGGGTGCCGCTGGCGGCTTCGCCAACGACCCTAAAATTCACATCCCTCTGCCAGAGAATCTGCGCAAAGCACGTGATGTCGCTTCGAAGGTCGGTCTAAGCAAACCCTTTGACCAACTCGAAGACAAACTCAACGCCGCAGCTGAAGAAGCGACACCCAAAGCAAAAGCTTTGTTCCTAGACGCGATTAGCAGTATGACCTTAGAAGACGCAAAGGGTATACTTGGGGGCGCTGACGACGCGGCTACACAGTATCTAAAACAACAAATGGGCCCGTCGTTGGACAAAGCCATGCAGCCCGTGGTTTCCGATGCCCTCGCCGAAGTCGGTGCAGTCAAGAGCTATGACTCACTCGTGCGCTCGACAGGCAGTTTTGCGCAACTGATGCCCGATCTCAACGCCGACCTGAACCAACACGTTGTCGATGCCGCGAGCAAAGGCATTTTCAGTTACTTGGCCGAAGAAGAGGTAGCGATTCGCGCCGACCCAGCCAAGCGCACCACCGAGCTGCTCAAACGCGTATTTCAATAATATAGAGCAACTGCTCGTGGCCGTTAGCCGCGAGCAGGCCTGCATTTGAGGATTCAATTTTGAGTGATGATTTCGACCAAGCAGCCCTTGATTACCACGAGTTTCCACGCCCAGGTAAGCTGGCTATCAAAGCCACCAAACGCATGGAGAACCAACGCGACTTAGCACTGGCCTACTCGCCGGGTGTCGCCGCCGCTTGCCTTGAGATCGAAAAAAATCCACTCGATGCCGCGCGCTACACCGCTCGCAGCAATTTGGTCGCCGTCATTTCCAATGGCACAGCTGTTCTTGGCCTAGGCGCCATAGGACCTCTCGCCTCCAAACCTGTGATGGAAGGCAAAGCGGTTTTGTTCAAAAAATTCGCCGACGTGGATGTCTTTGATCTTGAACTGGACACCACCGATGTCGATCGCTTTTGTGATGCTGTTGAGC
>JBMYWE010000367.1:0-3210 GCA_049607125.1 Granulosicoccaceae bacterium
ATCTTGCTCATCATCGTATACGCATTTGGGTGGGTGCCAATGCTGCAAATTTAAAGGTCTAGGCTCTGTCAACTCCTCGCTGTAATTGACCACGTGGCTATAGGGTACAGGGTATTTGATCACGCCCAGCATAGTGCGCCGGGTGACGTCGATGCCACAATTGGCCGAGAACTCGCCCAGCTTGGACAGAATGCGAAGCGTCTGGCCGTTGCCCTCAAACCCTCCGTAGGGGAGCATCGCGGCGTTGAGTGACACCTCACCGCCGTGTCCAAACGGTGGGTGCCCCAAATCGTGAGCTAGGCAAATGGCGTCCATCAGTGGCACAGTGGGAAGCCACTGATGGACTTGTTTGTCAGCGTTGTTGCGCAGCTGTTCGACGATACCCGAACCCACCTGCGCTACCTCAAGCGAGTGGGTTAAACGCGTGCGGTAGAAGTCGTTTTCACCCAGTCCTAGCACCTGGGTTTTTGACTGCAGCGCGCGAAAGGCAGCAGAGTGAACAATGCGGGCTCGGTCGCGTTGAAATTGGCTCTCTTGGCTTCCGGCGTTAAATTGCATTCGGTGTTCTTCTTTACCGCCGGTTCGACGTGCCAGCCAAGTGGCGTCTGGTGTGAGAGAGCTTTTCAAGGGCATTGAGTTCGTCTTCGTGTCAAGTAGCGTTTATTCTAGCGCACCAGCGATAAGGTATTTAGAGGAGCGGGTTGGATGAAAGATTCGGTAGTGTTGGTCACGGGCGCCAGCCGGGGTATCGGGGCGGCGACTGCTCGTTTGGCCGCTAGTCGAGGTTATGCAGTGCTCGTCAACTATGCTCGCGCTGAGGCCGAGGCGCAGCAGCTGGTCGATGAGATAACCTATGCCGGTGGTAAGGCAAAAGCAATTGGCGCTGATGTGAGCTGCGAGGCCGATGTACGGCAACTATTTGACTTCGCAGAAACGCTGGGGGAGCTTAGCGCGCTGGTGAATAACGCCGGGGTGTTGGAGCAGCAAATGAGTTTGCGCGAGATGTCGGTTGAGCGCTGGCAGCGAGTGTTTGCTGTCAACGTCATTGGCAGCATGTTGTGTGCGCGTGAAGCGCTGCGACGTTGGAGCGATGCTCCCGATATCGACGCCAATCGCAGTATCGTCAATGTGTCTTCCATGGCGGCTAGCTTGGGTGGGCCCTTTGAGTATGTCGACTATGCGGCTTCCAAAGGAGCCATAGATTCACTGACCAAGGGTTTGGCAGTGGAGGTGGCGCAATGGGGGATTCGGGTCAACGCTGTGCGGCCAGGCGTGATCAAAACAGGTATTCATGCCAGCGGGGGCGAGCCAGGTCGAGTCGATCGTGTAGCGGCTGCGGTTCCCATGCGTAGAGGCGGGGAGCCAGAGGAAGTCGCCCAGAGTATTTTGTGGCTATTGAGCAGGGAAGCTTCTTACGTGACAGGCAGCACGCTCGATGTGAGCGGTGGGCGATAAAAAGGCTCGGAAGAGTTCCGAGCCTTTGGAGCGAATGCCGTGGTGTTTTAAGCGGCTTTTTTCAGTGTGGCGAAGAGCTGTTCTAGCTCCAGTGCCTTTGGCTTGACCAGCCAGAACTGGTTGCGGAAGGCGTAGAAATTGTCCAGTAGCTCTTGACCCCAAGGGCTGTCCGTCGCCTGGACGTACTTCTCGAGCATGTCTGTCAAGTGGTGGCGATAGGCTTCGGTATCCTCGGTGTGGATACGCGAAATCTCCACCAGCTCGTGGTTGTAGCGGTCGACAAAGTAGCGCTCGCGGTCCAGTACAAATGCCATACCGCCGGTCATGCCCGCGCCAAAGTTGACGCCAGTCTCGCCCAACACCACCACGCAGCCGCCGGTCATGTATTCGCAGCCGTGGTCGCCGATACCCTCGACAACTGCCGTGGCGCCCGAGTTGCGCACAGCGAATCGCTCGCCCGCCAAGCCGCTGGCAAACAGCTCACCACCCGTTGCACCGTATAGGCAGGTGTTGCCCATAATCGCCGACTCTTGCGACTTGAAGGCGCTACCCATCGGCGGGCGAATCACGATACGACCGGCGCTCATGCCTTTGCCGACGTAGTCGTTGGCGTCGCCTACTAGGTGCATGTTCAGGCCACCGGCGTTCCACACGCCAAAGCTCTGCCCTGCGGTGCCTCTAAAGCGCACGTCTATAGGAGCTTCGGCCATGCCGTAGTTGCCGTGGCGTTTGGCGATCTCACCGGACAAGCGGGCACCGATTGAGCGGTCGGTATTGCAGATTTCGTATTCGAAAGTGCCGCCAGTTTTGTTCTCAATAGCAGAGAGGCAGTCGGCTACCATTTTTTCTGCCAGCTCGCCTTTGTCGAAGGGTTCGTTGCGCTCGACCTGGCAATAACGCGGCGCACTGTCATCCACACCGCCGGTGCTGAGGATAGGGCTCAGGTCTAGCTTGCGCTGGCGATCGGTCTGACCTTCAGTGGGGCTGAGGAACTCGGTGTGTCCAATCAGTTCGTCCATGGAGCGCAGACCGAGTGAAGCCAGATGGCGACGCACGTCTTCGGCGATGAACTTCATGTAGTTCATCACTTTTTCAACGTCGCCGTTGAAGTGGCGCATGCGCAGCACTTTGTGTTGGGTCGCTACACCAGTGGCGCAGTTGTTGAGGTGGCAGATACGCAGGAACTTACAACCCATGGCAATCATGGGGCCTGTGCCAAAGCCAAAACTCTCGGCGCCCAAGGCCGCCGCTTTGAGGACATCGATACCGGTTTTTAAGCCGCCGTCACACTGTACACGTACTTTGTCGCGCAGGTTGTTGGCGCGCAGTACTTGGTGCGTCTCGGACATGCCGAGCTCCCACGGGGAGCCGGCGTATTTCACCGAAGTGATGGGTGAGGCGCCGGTGCCGCCGTCGTAGCCGGAGACGGTGATTAAGTCTGCATAGCATTTCGCAACCCCGGCTGCAACTGTGCCAACACCTGGCTCAGATACCAGTTTGACTGATACCAGAGCGTCGGGATTGACTTGCTTGAGATCGTAGATCAGCTGCGCCAAATCCTCGATTGAGTAGATGTCGTGGTGCGGCGGAGGAGAAATAAGTGCCACGCCTGGCATAGAGTGGCGCAGCTTGGCTATCATGCGATTGACTTTGTGGCCGGGTAGCTGGCCACCTTCGCCGGGTTTGGCTCCTTGCGCCACTTTGATCTGCAGTACTTCGGCGTTGACCAGGTAATGCGGTGTGACACCAAAACGG
>JBMYWE010000368.1:0-3185 GCA_049607125.1 Granulosicoccaceae bacterium
TGTGAAGGAATCGTTTCCTCCTTACTAAACTGGCCAGCGCATCCCATTGAACACCCTGCTACAACATTGTCGTGTGACCTCATACAACGTAGTACAAGCTGCGTTGTTGTTGACTGTCTACGTGTTATTTCTGCTGATTGCGTCCGGAGTGTTGCAGATTGATGCGGGTTTTGGCGCTCAGATTCAAACTCGTGATATCTCTGGAAACGTGCCGTTGGTGTCGTTTAGCTTTGGTTCCATGAGTCTTTTGCCCTATGAAACCACCGAAGATAGTTTTGGTGGTGGCCTGTGGGGTGTGCAGTTGGCGTTACTGGTGTTGGTTTTGTGCCTGCCCGCTTGCAACGCCATCGCCGCTATATTGATCTCGGTTATTTCAGCGCTGGCAATTGTCGTGGTGTCTTGGCTCGGTGGCGCCGAGTTGACCATGTCTTTGGTGTCGTACGGCTGGTTCTCGGTGATTGTGTTTCTGACGCTCGTTTCTCTGGTGAGCGTGATCGAGCAAATGCTCGCTCATGAACGCATGTGGAAAGCCTTTAAACAATATGTTCCTCCTGCTGTTGCAGCGCAATACAGCGCGCAGCAAGAGAGCAGGCAGCTGGGCAATGAATCGCGCGAGTTGAGCATCTTGTTTTGCGACATCCACGGATTTTCGAGCCTATCCGAGCAGCTGGAGCCAGCCAGGCTCAGCCACTTGCTGAACCGCTATTTTGATATGGTCTCGGATGTCATCGTCAAGCACAACGGCACAATCGACAAGTTTATGGGCGACGCCGTGATGGCTTTCTGGGGCGCACCCCAAGCGATGGAAGACCATGCCGAACGAGCGGTTTTGGCCGCCATTGAAATACAGCAGAACATCGATGAGTTGGCCAAAGACTGGCGTCTGGCGCAGCTGCCGAGCGTGAAAGTTGGCGTAGGCGTGGCCACAGGTCCGAGTTTTGTCGGGCACTTGGGCTCGCATCATCGCATGTCTTATACGGTGATTGGTGACACAGTAAACACCGCCCAGCGACTGGAAAAGGCCACGCGTGAGTACCGCGTACCCATTATCGTTTCTCAGGCGACGGTGGCGCAGGCGGGGTCTTACATTTTCCGCAAACTCGACACTATTCAGGTTAGTGGAAAGCACCAATTTCTGACCATCTTTGAACCGACAACGCAGCAAAGCCAAATGAGCGAAGAGCTGTCGGCCGAGATGGAACGCCACCATCATGCGCTGAAATTCTTTCAGCAGCGTCGCTGGGATGAAGCGAGTAAGCTGTTTTTACAACTGCGCGATAGCAGTGAGAACAAAGAATTTTATGAAGCTTATCTGCACCGAATCGACCGAGCTCAAGAGAACGAGCGACCGGCTGAAGTCGAAACTGAAGAGCTCAAGATTAAGGCCTAGGATTGGCTCTTTTGCGCTACTCCTGCAGTAACTGCCACTGATCGAATCGATAGACTTCTAGCGGTTTATATTCCGACTTGTAGGCCATGTTGCCGCAGTCGGCAATCCAATAGCCGAGGTAAAGATAGGGCAGCTGCCGATTGGCCGCGAGCTTAATTTGTTGTTGGACGCAGTAACGTCCGAGATGGCGTTTGGGCTCATCGGGCTCGAAAAAGGTGTACACCGCAGAAAGGCCGTCCAGACAGCGGTCCGTGACTGCCACGGCCATGAGTTTTTTCTCTTGTCTGACTTCCAGAAACTCGGTCTGGCACCAGCGGCTAATCAGGAATTCTGAGAACTGTTCCGGTTGTGTATCCGTCATTTCGGACTGACTGTGACGCACGTCAAGGTAGCGTCTAAACAAATCGAAGTACTCGTCACAAAACCGCGCGGGTCGCACGTGTACAGTCAAATCTTCATTGGCACGCAAAGCGCGCTTTTGATTGCGATTGGGTTGGTGCTGTTGCACTCGCACTCGCGCAGGTACACAAGCTTTGCAATTTCCGCAATGGGGTCGGTATACATGGTTGCCGCTGCGCCGAAATCCTTGCTGTACCAATTGACCGTAGGTGTTGTGATCCACCGGCCAGCCAGGGTCTAGCAGTAGGTTTTGCGCCCAGCGATCTGGCAGATAACTGCAAGGTTGATCTCCAGTAATGAAGAATTTGGGCGTGCTGATGGTCATAAACTATGGGCTGTGAGCTTTGGTTTTGCGCTGTATTTATCATAGCTGAGCTGTACCCCAATCGTTGCATTTGCTTTGCGTTGAGCGCTGGGCGTGAACTCTCGCGACAACTGGCCGCTAACGGCTCAGATGTGTCGTGCATATTAAGAAATGGCAAGTCGAAAGTTTTTGACTGGCTATTCAACGGTGATGCTGCTTTACTTCGTCACCGTTCATTGCTTCGATTTGAGAGGCAGGAACTGGGGCATTTTTAATGAATAAACCGAGCGAACAAGACGAGCTCGTGGAGCAAATGGTGGAAATACTTCCCTCGGGAAATGTTGCACGTAGACGTACATATAGCCTCGCGGCTATTGAGCTGGGGCTCTATGTGGCCACCTGTCATGTCATTGTTCTCACCTGGGCTAGGTTTGATGGCCCGCCAGCGATTTTTGGATTGCTGGTCGCGTGCACTTTATTTGGTGTTAATCTGCTCACAGGCGTCTATGGTCGAGCGGTCTATGTGACACATATTCGTCGTTTGGTCCGCAGTGGCGTGGCGCACGGACTGTCGTTGGTTCTACTGTCACTGCTGTGCATGGTGTTCTCTCTACATCATGCAGCGGTGTTTTTTGTCCTTGGGATGGTATTGCTGTCTTATGTGATCACCAATACGTTGCGCCCTGTGCTAGTAGAAGTTATCCGCGCTGGCAACGAAAACGAACAACGCCGTCAACCTGCCAAATCTATTAGCTGAGTTAGCTGTCTCTTTTCCCTTCAGTTAGCCGTGCTAAGCTCCAGTCTCCTCAAGGCCGTAGAGTCTGTCCCTGTATAACAAAAGCCTTTGGGCCATGGCGGCACTGTCTGGCTCTATGGCCATTCGAGCCACTTGTCGCTCAAAATCCACGCGCGTAGTGGCAACTAGATCTGGGTTTTCTAGTTTTGCCAAAACCTGCTCGCGCCATGCATGGGCCTCTGCTTTTGAGAGGCTGCTGGGCCAGTTTCTCGCTCGGAAACGACGGCTTAATTCCGGCAATCGGTTGTCGTCAAATTCGACCGGGCCCAAGGGCCGTTCAAGCGGAGCGGCTACCA
>JBMYWE010000369.1:0-3185 GCA_049607125.1 Granulosicoccaceae bacterium
GTGCGCGACCACACCGAGTTCACCTACGGTAACGACGCCGCAGTTGCGCGTCCACCGGCCGATTGCACAGACCAAGCTGCTTGGGAGGCCTACGTATTCGAGCGAGAAAACCCGCGCGGCTTGCACCGAGAACTGTGGCAGCACAGCCAAGGGTGTCGAGCTTGGCTTGAAGTTGAACGAGATACTGTCACGCACGAAATTCAATCGATTGCGCTTGCCGCTGGCGGGTCTGTCTCCGGAGGGTCACGATGATTGAGCAACCCTATCGGCTGTCGAGCGGGGGTTTGATAGACCGCAATCAGGCCATCGACTTTGTCTACAACGAGACCAACTACAAAGGCTACGCAGGAGACACCTTGGCCTCCGCGTTGTTGGCCAATGGTGAGCATGTTTTAGCGCGCAGTTTTAAATATCACAGACCGCGCGGCGTCTTCAGTGCTGGCGCCGAGGAGCCCTCGGCGCTGCTAACCGTGGGCTACAGAGCACGTCGAGAGCCCAACACTCAGGCCACGATTCAACCCTTGTACCAAGGCTTGGTAGCGAGCTCACAAAACTGCTGGCCCTCACCGCGCTTTGATGTCGGCGCAGTCAACAGCCTTCTGGCCCCGTTTTTCAGTGCGGGCTTTTACTACAAAACGTTTATGTGGCCCGGCCTCAAGGGCTGGATGCAATACGAAAAAATCATCCGCAAAGCGGCGGGTATGGGTGAGGCCAGTCGCAACCCCGACCCCGATCGCTACGAGAAAAGCCACGGCTTTTGTGATGTGTTGGTGGTGGGCGCGGGGCCAGCCGGGCTCATGGCAGCGCGCGCGGCAGCTCAGGGCGGTGCTCGGGTGTGGCTGGTAGACGAGCAGGGCCGCATGGGCGGGCAGCTCAACCGCGAGACCGACATCATCGACGGCATGCCCGCAGCGCAATGGGCCAGCGAGACGGTCGAGGTGTTACGGCTTAACCCGCGCGTCAAGTTACTCAACTACGCCACCGTGTTCGGCGCCTACGATGGCCAAACCCTGGGCATTGTAGAGCGTTGCGGGGCGGATCAATTTAAGCCTGAGACGCGACAACGTCTGTGGTTGCTGCGCGCTACGCAGGTGGTATTGGCTACCGGGTCCATTGAACGTCCGCTAGTGTTCGGCAACAACGACAGGCCGGGCGTGATGCAGGCCAACGCGGTGCGTGGCTACAACAACCAGTACGGGGTGCTCTGTGGGCGCAACACCTTGGTGTTTGCCAATAACAACAGCGCCTACCAGACCGCCATAGACCTTACACAGAGTGGTCAGAAGGTGGCAGCGGTGGTGGACAGCCGGGCACAGGCAGACGTCGCGTTATTGGCCAAGCTTGCCGAGTTGGGTATCCGGCATATCAGTGGTGCAGCGGTACAAGATATTAACGGCAAGCTCAGCATCACCGGAGCGCAATTGGTGGCTTGTTCAGATAACCGTGCACTTGAGCGCATCGACTGTGATTGCGTGGCGGTATCAGGTGGGTGGTCGCCCAATGTGCAGCTGCATAGCATGATTGGCAGCAAGCCAGTCTACGACGACAGCAACCTATGTTTTTTGCCTGGCGAGCTGCCAGCGGGTTATCGCAGTGTCGGTGCCTGTGTGGGCGAATTTGCACTGCAAGCGTGCTTGCAACAGGGCAATGACGCGGGGCTTGCCGCCGCCAAGGCAGCGGGATACGGAAGCGGCGAGAGCGCCGTGCCTGAGGCCGGCGAGCACACCGAGGCTGCCACCGAGGCGCTGTGGCAAGTGGCCCAAGGCAAGGGCAAAGCCTTTGTCGATTTACAACACGATGTGGCTGCCAGCGACATCGAGCTGGCACACCGTGAAGGCTATCAGTCGGTTGAACACCTCAAGCGCTATACCACGCTCGGCATGGCGGGCGACCAAGGACGCAGCAGTAACCTCAACGCGTTGGCCCTGATGGCGCAGCACCGTGGTGAGTCCATTCCAGCGGTGGGCACCACTACCTTTAGGCCACCCGTGTCTCCGGTGGCGCTCGGGGTGTTTGGAGGCCTGGAGCGCGGCCAGCATTTTCGCCCCTATAGACGATCAGCAATGCAAGCATGGCATGAGGCGCGTGGCGCGGTGTTGCAAGAGGTAGGGTTGTGGCGGCGGCCACAATACTACCCTATCGGCGGCGAGACACTCGACGAGGCCTACCGGCGTGAAACCGCTCACGTTCGCAGCAAGGTGGGCATGGTCGATGTCAGCTCGTTGGGTAAAATTCAAATCAACGGCCCAGACTCGGCCGAATTTTTGAATCGAATTTATGTCAACAACTGGCTCAAGCTACCCATTGGCAAGGCGCGCTACGGCGTAATGCTGCGTGAGGACGGCATCGCGCTAGACGACGGTACCACCTCTCGCTGGGGCGAGCACGACTACTTGATGACCACCACCACCGCCAACGCCGGGCCGGTGATGACGCACATGGAACACCTGCTTCAGGTGACTTGGCCAGATCTGCGAGTGCGAATCAGCTCGGTCACCGAGCAGTGGGCTGGCATGGCGGTTGCGGGGCCACTCAGTCGCGCGGTATTGCAAGGATGTGTCACCGACTTGGATCTCAGCAACGAAGCCTTTCCGTTTATGGCAGTGGGTGAGGGCAAAATTGATGAAGTGCCTGTGCGGGTATTGCGAATCAGTTTCTCCGGCGAAATGGCCTACGAGGTCTACGCGCCGGCCGACTACGGTCAAGGTGTTTGGGAGGCGATCATGCGTGCGGGTGAGATACACGACATTATTCCTTACGGCACTGAGACCTTGGGCGCGTTGCGTATCGAAAAGGGCCATGTCACTGGCAACGAAATCGATGGCCGTACCACACTTGGCGATATGGGCATGGCTGGCATGGCCAACCCCAAAAAAGATTTTATTGGGCGCGTACTGATGAACCGCGAAGGCCTGCAAGATTCGACAAGGCCAGTACTCACTGGCTTCAAATCGGTCGACCCTCAGCAACCGCTGCAGGCGGGAGCGATCTTGGTTGATACGGCCTCGCCCGAGGCTGGGGTGGATAAGCAAGGGCATATCAGTTCGGTCACCTACAGCCCTGAGCTAGACGGCAATATTGCGTTGGGCTTTTTACGCCATGCGCGCGAGCGGGTGGGAGAGCGGCTCTTTGCCGCCTACCCATTGCGAGATAGTGTGGTGGAGGTCGAGGTATGCGACCCCTGT
>JBMYWE010000370.1:0-3176 GCA_049607125.1 Granulosicoccaceae bacterium
CCTGGGGCAGCGAGACCCACCGACGCGCCGACGAAGACGTGGGCGAGTATCTGCAAGAAGAGGCGCGGGTGTTGGTGACACGAAACGAGTGGCTGCAACTGGAGCAGGAGACCGACGCTTTGCGCGAACGCCTAGATCGCTTGAGTGTGCGAGTGCAGCGGGTGGAGGCATGAGGTTTGTAGGTGAAACCCTGCGCTTGATCACCATTCAGCGGGTGTTGATTCGCTACGGTTTGGATGACGTGCTGCTGCGAAATCCTCTGGCGTGGCCGCTGCGGATGGCGTTTAAGCTGGCCCCCGATCGCATACTCAGCCGCAAGACGCGCGCTTTGCCGCGCGCCGTTCGAGTGCACCGTGCGCTCGAAGACCTGGGCCCGATTTTTGTCAAATTGGGCCAGACGCTATCCACTCGTCGCGATCTGCTGCCCGACGACATCGCCGATGAGCTGGCCAAACTGCAAGACCAAGTGACGCCTTTCGATAGTCAGCAGGCCAAGGCGCTGATCGAAGAGGCGTTGGGGCAGTCGGTAGAAGAGGCATTTGCCAGCTTTGAAGCCGAGCCGCTGGCTTCGGCCTCTATTGCTCAGGTGCACGCAGCCACCTTGAAAAACGGTCGCGAAGTTATCGTCAAGGTCTTGCGTCCCGACATGGAAAAAAACATTCGGCGCGATATTGGCCTGATGTACCACGTTGCTCGATTAGCCGAGAAGTACTGGCCAGATGGGCGCAGATTGCGCCCGGTGGAAGTGGTCGCCGAGTTCGAGAAGACCATCTTTGACGAGCTGGATTTAGTGCGCGAGGGTGCCAATGCAGTTCAGCTGCGCCGAAACTTTCAAGACTCCGAACTGCTCTATGTTCCTGAAATCTTCTGGGATTACACCCGACAAAATGTCTTGGTGATGGAGCGCATCTACGGTGTGCAAGTCTCGGATATGGAAGGGCTCAAAGCCGCCAATACCAATATGCTCACTCTAGCGGAGCGTGGTGTCGAAGTATTTTTTACGCAGGTTTTTCGCGACAACTTCTTCCATGCAGACATGCATCCCGGCAACATCTTTATTGATGTTTCCGACCCACAGAGTCCGCGATACATCGCTGTAGACTTCGGTATTGTCGGCAGTCTGACGGAGGGTGACAGGCGTTATCTGGCGGAAAACCTCGTGGCGTTTTTCCACCGAGATTACGCCAAGGTAGCGCGTCTGCATGTCGAGACGGGTTGGGTGCCCGCCAATACGCGCGTAGAAGATTTTGAGGCAGCGATTCGCACCGTTTGCGAGCCGATTTTTGAAAAGCCACTGGCCGAAATTTCCTTTGGCTTGGTGTTGATACGTCTTTTTCAAACCGCTCGGCGCTTTGATATGCAAGTGCAGCCCCAATTGGTGCTGTTAGAAAAAACCCTGCTGCATATCGAGGGCCTGGGTCGGGTGCTCTACCCTGAGTTAGATCTCTGGAAAACCGCCAAGCCGCAAATCGAACGCTGGTTGTCTGAGCAGGTGGGGCACCGCGCGATGGCCAAACGCCTGCGTGATGAAGCACCCGGATGGGGAGAGGTGCTGCCGGAGTTGCCTCGTTTAGTTCACGGTGTGCTCAAACAACAACAAGAGGCCGGTGGCCTGCAGCGCCGACAAATGCAACAGCTGCTCGACAATACCTCTGGTGCTCAAAATAGCCGTAGCACTTTGCTGGCACTCGGGTCTGCGGTAGCTGTGCTAGTGTCAGTGTTGATGGCGGGTTTCTCGCAATTAGCGGGCGAACCCGCGCCCGGCAGCGCGTTGCTGATTGGCGGGGGCGGTGTGGCCATCTGGTTGAGTTTAGTTTTGCGGGCAAAATAATTTATATAGAGGGTGATGCGATGGAGTGCACCACAAGCGATGCGGTACAGCGTGTCTTTGAGCAATCGCCAGCGACCGTTCGGCCGCAGTTACTTGCGCTGCGTGAGCTGATTCTCGATGCAGCGAGCGAAGAAAAAATCTCGGCCGTTGACGAAAGCCTCAAGTGGGGGCAACCGTCGTATGGTTGCAAAGGCGGTAGTACCGTGCGACTGGGTTGGGCGGGTGACGAGAAAACGGTCGCGCTGTATTTTCACTGCCAGAGCCGTCTGGTGGATACTTTTAAAGAGCTCTATCCAACCGAGCTTCGAACCGAAGGTAATCGAGCGCTGTTATTTGCAGTTGAGGATGCGCTGCCAAGCGATTTGATCAAGCACTGTGTCTCGCTCGCGCTCACCTACCACAGCCGTAAACACTTGCCCTTGCTAGGTGCTTAGCCCTTGAAGTCTACTGCGTAGAAATTTGGCTCAGCTGCTATGAGCCCAAAGAGTTGTGACTGTCAGCACACTTTTGCCCAGCGACGCTTGAGCACTGCACTGAATAATTTAGAGTAGATGCAAGCCTATTAGTTGTCTGCTTCCCATGTTGCCCATTGCCAGCACGTCAAGTGCGATTCGCCTGCAAAAACCCTCAACGAGCACTAAAACGTTGCGCGCTGTCTCGCCTGCCGAAGAGGCAGAGGGGCTTAGCGGAGAATGGCAAAAAGCCAAGAGGCAACGACGTCGTGCGCGGACTCGCGAAATTTTTGAAGGTGAACTGGTGCACGACCTAGCAGCGGTGGAGGGTTATCTTTGCGCGGCCGGGGAGCGCCGGACCGTCGCCTTAGGTCAGATTATTAGCGTCTATGCTTGAATTAAGCTGGCTCAACTCCTCGCCGTAGCTAACTTTGGCAACTACAGCTCGTAATAATCCGTTTGCCCGATTGTCAGAACCCGTTGCTCGGTATCTAAGGTGCGCAAGCACATTTCTACTTGCAGGAAAAAGTTCTGGTGTACTCGGCGAAGTTTGATCAATCTATAATCTAGAACCAAGGCCTGCCCCAACCCCACACTCTGATAGAAGCGTGCATTGCTCAACGACGTGGTCTTGCATTGTTTGTAGTGACGGATTTTCAAACCGGATTGCAACATGCTAGGCAACAGCGAGATGAGCAAGTTGCCTGGAACCACAAAATCAGCCGTATCTGGGTTATGAATCTTTGAATTATCCTGTGATATCTCGCAAAAACTCATGACTAGAGGCTTCTCAATCGTGCGAACGAGAGGGCAGCGGTGTTGCTCACCTAAGTTGTCATAAAGGCCTTCTATGTGTTCTATGTCTATCATGGGTTTTGCAACAAGCCTGCTGT
>JBMYWE010000371.1:0-3169 GCA_049607125.1 Granulosicoccaceae bacterium
CCGCTTTTTATAGAGGCAAACAACAATTTACTGTAGAGACTATCGAGGCCCCTGCACCCGCTGCGGGCGAGCTGCAAATCGAGGTTTCCTATTGTGGAATATGCGGGACAGACCTGCACGTTTATCTTGGTCATATGGACCAGCGCATTGGGTTCGAACGTGTAATTGGCCACGAGATGTCGGGGGTGGTGAGAGCTCTTGGCGATGGGGTGAGCGGCTATGAAGTGGGCGAGCCGGTCGTAGTGCGACCACTCGATCATTGCGGTGAGTGTGCTTCATGCAAGCGTGGCTACAAGCATATTTGTCAAAACTTAAAATTTCTGGGGCTTGATACCCACGGTGCTTTTCAGCAGTTCTGGTCTGTACCCGCGCACACCGTTCACAAACTGCCATCGTCGCTGCCACTTCAACACGCGGCCCTGATCGAGCCCACAGCTGTGGCGGTACACGATGTTCGTCGCGGGCGAGTTACCGCAGAAGACGACGTGCTAGTGATTGGCGGCGGGCCCATCGGGATGTTGGTCGCCATGGTAGCGCAACAGACCGGCGCAAAGGTAATGGTTTCTGAAATCAATACCCATCGGCTGGCGATGGCCGAAGCTATGGGCATGTCGACTATCAACCCCCTGGAGCAAGATGCGATAGAAACGGTGATGCAAGCAACTGACGGCAAGGGCGCAGACGTCGTGTTTGAGGTGTCGGGTACGCAGCCGGGCGTTGACTTGATGACAGCCGTATCTGCGACGCGAGCTCGTATAGTGATGGTGGCCATTCACGCCAGCAAACCAGAAATCGATTTGTTCCAATTTTTCTGGAAAGAAATCGAGATGTTAGGCGCGCGCGTGTACGAACCAGAGGATTACGACGAAGCTATCCGTCTGGTGTCCGAGCAGGCGATAGACGCCAAGCGACTGATTACCAGTGTGCAGCCTCTGGCTGAAATACAAGGCGCGTTCGACGAACTCGCCAATGACCCCAAAGCGATGAAAACACTCATTCAATGCTCATAGGAGAGCCAGGCATGACCGTACTCGATAGTTTTAACCTAGCCGGAAAAACGGCTCTTGTCACTGGATGCAAGCGAGGTATCGGCAAAGCGATGGCCTTGGCACTCGCTGACGCAGGAGCAGATATTATTGGCGTCAGCGCCACGCTTGAGACCAGTGGTAGCGAGGTTGAAAAAGCAGTGCAGTCGCTGGGTCGAAAGTTCGAGGCACATCGCTGTGATTTTTCCGACCGGCAAGGTTTGAACTCCTTTATAGCAAGTATTAAAACCAGCGGCCGCACTGTAGATATTTTGGTCAACAACGCCGGTACCATTCGACGGGCGCCAGCCGCTGAGCACGCTGACGAACTCTGGGATGAAGTGCTTGAAGTCAACTTATCCGCGCAGTTTATTCTCTCGCGAGAGATTGGGCGCGACATGGTGGCGCGTGGTTCGGGGAAGATAATTTTCACTGCGTCTTTGTTAACTTTTCAAGGTGGAATTACCGTGCCCGGTTACAGCGCCAGTAAAGGTGGCATTGGCCAGCTAACCATGGCTCTGGCCAATGAGTGGGGGGCAAAGGGAGTCAACGTCAACGCCATCGCACCGGGCTATATTCGAACCGACAACACCCAGGCTTTGCAAGAAGACAAAGACCGACACGATGCTATTCTTGGTCGCATTCCCGCAGGAAGGTGGGGAGAACCTGAAGATTTCGCCGGGCCGGTGGTCTTTTTGGCATCGAAGGCGTCAGATTACATGCACGGCACAATTGTCACTGTCGATGGTGGCTGGATGGGTAGGTAGTCTGGTCTGCTTGTGGGGCAGGTGGAAACTGAAGAAGGCCACGGGGACTCAGTCTATTGGGTGTAGATTGAGGCCCCGGTAGAGAGCTAGTGCGTTGGCGTGTTTATTTGCAATTGGGTCGGCGTGGAGAGTGAGATATTGTGTTCTATTGAGTGGCGTAGGATGGTCTCACGCAAGAGCTGCTGAGTCAGTAGACGGCTGCGGACATTTTTGATGTAGTAACAAACCATCCATTCCAGTGCATGATCACCAGCATCGACTAGCCGCACTTCGATGGGGTGCTGGCGCTCGTATTGGATGTCGCTGTCTGTTTCGGCGGCGGCGAAGGCCGCATCAAACAGGGTGCGTACCTGTGTCTCGGGAACATCATAGCCAATTTTAAAGTGCAGTTGCTCGCGCAGCCCTTTGGCCGATGCGAATTTGGCCAAATTGTGCAAGGGTTGGTGACGCAGCTGAGAGTTGCTCACCATGATGCGATGGTTGTCGGCCACATCTAGAAGCTCAGTGTGGAAGAGCTTGGTTTTGTGTACTGAGCAGGTGGTGGGCTTCCCGTGTAGTTGCAGTAAAACCACGTCGCCTTCTTCCACCATATTGGCGTTAAGTAGCACCAATCCGCTAAAAATATCTGGAAGCCATGAAGCCTGCGTTAGCGCCAAGAAAACGCCGACAAAACCCAGCACACCAGTGGCTTGCAGCAAACTATTAAAGCCGGCAATTTGAATCACAGCAATCAGACCGAGCACTGCCAGAAACACGGTTGATATCAAGCTGAGCAAGCGAGACTTGTAGCTGTCGGTGAGGATTTTTTCTTCCCCAACACTGCGCCAGTTGCCATAGTGCTTGCGCAACTGCCAGGCGCTTATCTGTATCAGTAGATAAAAGCAGTAGATCGTAAGTAGCACGAGTACGAGTTTGAGAAGCCAAAATCGTTCGGCCTGCTCGGGTGCGAGCAAGGCGCCCGCACCCACTGCTAGCAGGATCAACACGTTGAGCCCACGAAATGCGTTTAAGCTGGCATTGCGTTGCTCTGCGTCGTCTCGCTTTAGCAGCGGTGACAATATGGGCTTGGCGGCAAACAATAGAATGATATTGCCTGCCAGTACCGCTATCTCTAAATGTGTTAAGTCTAGGTTGATCATTTTTCTACTAACTCTCTGAAGGCCTTAAGGGCAAAAAATACTCCCTTTCAGGTTTGTTTGTCTTAAGAATAGACTGTTTGATCGTGGGAGTGTGTTTCCAGCGATTAAGAGGCTCTCAGTACCATTTTCGTTTCCGCAAGACTAGTTGCTGATGTTTTTAGATTGCTTTGTTTGTTTCGTTGAGAGAAGAGAAAGTGATTCTATTATAAGGTTATAAATGCAAGTGTGGATTAGTATT
>JBMYWE010000372.1:0-3165 GCA_049607125.1 Granulosicoccaceae bacterium
AGAAATCCCGCGAAGTCGGCCCCGGAGACAGCTTTGTGATTCCCTCTGGCGTGACCCATGGCTGTGTCTGTCTCGAGCCTGGCACCCTAGTGGACTCTTTCACACCGAGACGAGATGACTTTCTCTGACCGTGTCGAATTAAAGCCCAAGCAAAGTTCCCTAGAATTTTGGCTAGTTCAAAGGTGCGAGTTTCCAGTGGCACTCGAAGAAGCGCAGTTGCGGCTTTATAGCCGGTAGGGACTGCGCGACCCGAACGGCACCTCCCAAAAAAAATTTATCGGCAAATCAAATAACTAGTGAGAATTCGCGCGAATAGTGGAGTGTCGGAGCTCGTGCCGCGGCTTTATCTCTTAGCAACATGGTCTAACCTTCTGCAAGGGCCTAGTTAAACAGCCTGACTCCCCCTTTGCTCTTGTGATTTTTCGTGCAGGATTAGACTCGTGATCGATATTTTTTTAGACCCTCTGGTGTGGATGGCTGCGCTGCTCAGCTTGCTGGTTCTTTTCAGTCTACTTTTTCGCCGTTGCTGGCTTTGCACCCTGCTCGGCGTGGCTTCACTGGCCGTACTAATCGGTATAGCTAGCCCTGCCTTTGCGAACCGGTGGCTGGCCACGCTGGAGAATCAATACCCTCTACGACAGTGCGACATGACATCAAACACGCTCCCGGTAGTGACACTGGCGGGCGGTCTTGCCGGTGGATACAAGGATTTTCCACTGGCGCAACGACTCAGCAATTCCAGTAAAAACCGAGCACTGGCCGCCCTGCAGATCACTAAGCCCGACGGCCTTTTGTTTATCTCAGGTGGTCAGGCACCGAATCGACACGATGATGCAGAAGCAGTAGCAATGGCTGAGCTTATCCAGCCGATGATGCCAAAAGGGGCGCGCCTAATCACCGAGACGGAATCGGCCAATACCTACGAAAACGCGGTGCAGTTGGACGCACTGTTTAAAACCCAAGGCTTGGCCAAAGACATAGTACTGGTAACCAGTGCAGCCCACATGCCAAGGGCGGTGGGTGTTTTCAAAAAGCGCGGATTTAAGATCTGCACATACGCAGTAGATCCAAGGCAGCATATCGGCGTGCCTATCACCACACTCTGGCCGCAAGTGACAGCTTTGCTAAAAACAGACACAGCGCTGCACGAATGGGTTGGGTGGTGGTATTACAAACGCCAAGGGTATTTGTAGTGAGGTGCCCGATTGACACCTCACTGAAGGGTTAACAGCCCGTTCAGAAACTGGTGTCGTCGCGAGAGCGTGATGAGTTGAGCCGATTTCTTTCCCGATTTGAGGCGAATAGTGCCTTTATTTAACGAAAATTGGGGAAGAAAGTGGCCATATTCAGTGCGCTCGCAGTAGTCTGCAGTTTTTGAACGGGCTGTTAAGACTCAGGCCTCGCTCATGGCACAGGTTGTCAACGTAATAGGCCCGGTGACTGCCACCAGCGTAAAGGCCCAACGCACTCGACTCGACACGCCCTGCCAAAATGAACTCATCCGCGCCATCGATGGCTGAGCAAAGCCCCAAGTGGGGCTAAAGCCTCGTTTTGATTCAACCTGCACGTTCTGCTCAGGCTCACCAGTCACCGCAACCGCATGCGCTTCCAGAACGCCTTGGTAGCGCCCAGAGCTCAACAGCGGAATACGCTGCCACAATGGCCACTGCTTGCCCCAAGTTGGTGAGCGAACCAATGATCGAATAACAAAACCCTCGCGCTGTAACATCTCACTCCAGCTTCCCATAGAGCGAAAACGTACGCCTTCACCTGCTGTGTTGGCACCAAGCCGTCGCACCATGTTTTCTATCCAACGTTGCTTGGTGACCGCGTAAATCAGCTTTCCGGGCGCATCATCGCCCAGTACACCCTGGTAGAAATTTTCCTCGATCAGCAAAAGCCCACCGGGGCGAAGCAATTGGTGTGCTTTTTTCAATGCTCGCTGCTGGAGCTCACTGGTGTCTTGCTCACTGTCAGAAATAAAGTGGTGCAAGACCGTTTTGAATATCAAAAAATCGTACCGGCGGCCGGGTTCGAAGGTGAAATAATCATCATTGGTGAGCTGCAGACGCTCGTCATCCACGAAGGATTCCTCCGCTAACTCGCTTTTGTCCAACACCACCATTCGACAACCCGGTACCTTGTCACAGACCAGCTGGGCGTAACGACCAATGCCGCCCCCAACATCAAGGCCCTCCAACCGCTCTTCGCCAAGACCGCGAAGCAGCTCGGCCACGCGCTCGACGTCGTAGTGATCCGCCTGAATACCCTGCGCCCACTCCACAAACATATGCTCGGACTGATTTTTGACCTGTGCCATTATAACGGCCTCCACATGAAGCTACTTTTATCAGTTCACCGATGGTTTTCGACCATACCGCAGCAGAGTTTAATGACGGATAGGCGAAAAAAGCCGAGCGAGGCAGTTAGTCCGAGCCTGGTATTTCATCTCGGCCGCGATCATCGCGTATGAATTTGATTTGTCAGCAAGTTTTCTGAAGGAGTGCTGGTATGGGCTCTCCGCCTGCTTTTACAATTGAATGAAGCAAAACTCTGCTGATAGATCAAGAGCATAGAGAGGGCGCGAACCAGCAATGAAATAGCTAGGCTCGCAACAAGTCACAGCTTCATCATTGGCCGCAAGTGCGCGGTGACGCATCGCCCCAGAGCCGCTGGGTCATAACCTCCCTCCAGCATCGACACAAAACGCCCTTCACAGTGCTCTTCGGCGACGGCCAAAAGCTTATGGGTGATCCAGCGATAGTCGTCTTCAGTGAAATCCAAATCGGCCATCGGATCGAGCACGTGCGCGTCGAATCCGGCAGACACCAGCACCATTTGCGGACGAAAGTGCTTGAGTGCAGGCAGCCAGTTTTCCTGCACTGCAAAGCGAAATTCAGGACCCGCGGAGCCTCTATGCAAAGGTGTATTAATGCGTTGATCGGGGATATCTTCACGAAAGCGATCGGGGTAAGCACCGAGCTCGAAGCTAGAGCAGAACAAAATACGCGGATCGTTTTCAACCAAGTCTTCGGTGCCGTTGCCGTGATGCACATCGAAGTCGATAACCGCTACGCGCTCTAGGCCGTGATGATCGAGAGCGTGCTTGGCGGCCACGACTATATTGCCGTAAAAGCAAAAGCCCATCGCCGATTCGCGCTCAGC
>JBMYWE010000373.1:0-3156 GCA_049607125.1 Granulosicoccaceae bacterium
GCACGGTTTGTTCGAGCGGATAAACTCCGTTCACCGTGAGCCAATTGCCCAGCCGTCCGCTGTGCGAAGCGTCGTGCAGGTTACCAAAGGACTCGATCAGCACGCCATTCTCATCGAGTGACCAGTCATCGAGCAGCAGTACCTGATCATCGTCTACTGCTGGGGGATTGCGCTCTTCAACGATCAACGCACCGTAGAGCCCGCGTGCCAGTGCCTGCCAACTCTTGCCGTGTGGGTGAAACCAAAAAGTACCGGCGTCGGGAGGAACAAAACGATAATCGAACGACTCGCCCGGTGGCACCGGTTTCTGCGTCAGCCCGGCGGCTCCGTCCATCGCGTTGGCGATCCGAAGCCCGTGCCAGTGCATCGAAGAAGGCTCTCCGGTGTCGTTAATAAAACGGACCGAAAATGGCTCTCCTTGTCGCAGGTGCAGTGTAGGGCCTGGCAGCTCGCCGTTGTAGAGCCACAGTGGACTATTCGGCGCATCGGTCATTAGCGCTTGATCGGCAGCGGAGGCACGCAGAGTTACTAAAGGTAGCTCTTCAGCGCTCGCAGCGCGTACTGGGCCTAGCGCCGCCAGCGGAGCGGCAGCGGCCATGCCAAGCAGGCGCCGACGGGTTGGGTCGATCGGGTGTCGGTTCACGTTGGCGCTCCCTTAACTCTGTTGTCTCCATTGTGCCAAACGGTCGGGGCGTATACCAATTGTTGGCAATTCCTGCATCGCAGTAATTTGGTGCTCAACTCGAAAGCTGACGGCCTAGCTCAATTTTTAAGACTAAAGCCAAAGGAAGCTTCGATTTTTTCTCATATAATGGGGGCAGGGTAAGTCTAAGGTTTGGCTATTGCCTATCTCGTTTTCCCTCGCTGCTAGATAGCTAACACCTGGGTTGTAATATGGCCAAACAAGTAATCAGTGAATGCTTGTTGGGCCTAGGCTACGAAATGATGTGCACACTTGCATGCAGGGCATGAAGGCGAAGAGCAGAGCAGCGAGTTTGATGGGCAACTGCTTCGCCTGTGGTGTCCTAGCAGTCATGGTTGTAAATATCCGAAACTAGTTCTGGCGAATCAACGAATGCATTTCGATTGCCTTGAATGGAGGCGGCGGTTTGGTGGCGGCGAACCTCGTCTTCAGACACTGGGTCTGCGCAGTGCCACTCTAACAAAGTGCTTAGCTTTCCAAATACCTTGTTATTTGCATTAGGCGTATCAGCTAAGGATAAGTCACCCACTGCATCATTGAGCAAGCCCTCATAGCGTACATCCACATAAAATAGACGGCGTGCGATATCGCCCTTCACTTCATCAGGTGGGTCCCAAGCCTCCGTTGTTGTCCTGCAAAGAGCGCATTCGGGATGAGGCGTTGTCCCGTAGTCAAAAAACTTGTTGCCACGGCTTGAGTTAACGGTTTGATCGGCGGGTACTATATTGTGCAAATCGGTTTTGGCCGGATGGATTTTCATGCCGTAAGACTGTGGCCAAAGATGTTCGCGGTTCCAGTAGTCGAGCTTGGCCTGATCCTCTCCCGATGCCCGATCAGCAGCGTCAATGACTCGACGTGTATAGAAAAGGCGAATCTTCCCGGGGCTAAGCTCGTGGATCTGGGACAGCGCATCCCATGTCTCAGCATAGCTCAGCACCCGATGCTCGCTCATCGCCGTTGAGAGCTCTAAGCGCAGTGCCTGAGAGCTAGGTGTAGATACATGAGTGACTGTATCGCTCGCGCAAGCACTGAGCATCACAGAGAAAAATATCAACGAAACGGGACGGATCAAGCGAAGCCTGCAAATCTGTACAAATTGGTAGAAGTGTAGACCCCCGGTTATCTGTCGTTTGCTTTTGTAGAAGCTAGCATGTCATAACGGCAGGTTGGTGGAGGACTGGGTAAATCGCCAAATGACTAGATTTGAAGGTGCACTTTGCCGACCCTAGAGTTTCCGCGAGTAGACGACTCGCTACAGGTATGGGGGCGAGGGTGTGTGGGTGACTTGTTTGCCGTCAGAGTATGCGTGAAATGAATGTTGTGATGTTAGAGGTGACCCCGATTTCCGATCCCTGTTTCCCTTGGGTCAGGCTACCTTGACCGGTGGTCAAGGAACACTGATTGGCGTTTATCCAGTGGGGCGCTCATATATTTTGCTTTGCTACTCTTCACGTTGATTTCACATCGCCACGATTATTCTCTAGCCAAATCCTGATCAATCCCGATTAGACGGTTTTTTGAGCATACTCAAGGACAAAAATAATGAAAAAGCAAACACTTCTCAGAACCACATTGTTAGCTGCTGCACTTGCAACTGTAGCGGCCTGCTCGACTGTAGACAAAATGTACGATGACGCGAAAATGGAGATGAAATCCGAGACCAGCGGTGACATCGTCGACACCGCTGTGGCAGCAGGCTCTTTTAACACATTGGTGGCGGCAGTTCAGGCGGCAGACTTGGTCGAGACTCTAAAAGGCGAGGGTCCTTTCACTGTCTTCGCGCCAACCGATGAAGCGTTCGCGCAGTTGCCAGGGGGCACCGTATCGACACTCTTAAAACCTGAAAACAAAGAGCAGCTGCAGGCGATCCTGACCTACCACGTCATTCCCGGTAAAGTGATGGCAGCCGACATCGCTGGCCAAGATATGAGTGTCGATTCGGTTAACGGCCAAGCGCTGAATGTTAATGCGACCAACGGCGTGATGATCAATGACGCGACAGTTACCTCCGCTGATATCGCTGCAAGCAATGGCGTGATCCACGTGATCGACAAAGTACTAATGCCCAAGTAATCGCCAGTGAATCTTCGGCAGGTCCTTTCTTGGCCTGCCGTTTTCTAGTGTGTTATTCAGGTTGTTTTTGTTAAAAATTGCGTTGCAAATGAATAGAGTTCATCCCAAAAAGCTATTGAATAGCAAATGGACCTCCAAAAAACCAGTGGCTAAAGAACTTCATTTTCTGGTGTCTTCGGTTACATTCGATGAACAATCTAATGTGTTGGAGTGCCTGATGGAAGCGGTAATGAGTAAACGTGAGTTCTCCATTCAGTGGCAAGATCTCAAAGACTCCTCTCAGTGGGAGCAAGGCTGGCGGTGATTTTTTAGGAAGCCCGGGCATTAGTGAGTATTTTTTACCGAAAGGCTTAGTGGCAGTGGTCTCTTGGATTTGGCTA
>JBMYWE010000374.1:0-3152 GCA_049607125.1 Granulosicoccaceae bacterium
TAGAACCAAAGATACCCTTAACGTTGGCGCCCGCGCCCTTGGCCATCAGGCGTGAGTAGAGCGGTACAATGATTTCGAAGTTCTTACCGTTGACGACTTTGTCGCGCAGACCAAACTGTACGGCGTTGGTCAATGAGTTGACCATGTTGCCGCCGTAGTGGTTGAGAACCAATACATCGGCGTCGGATTGCAAGACGGGTGCAATGTAGGATGAGAAGTCTGTCTCTTTAAGCGGAGTCTTGACGGTGTTGACCGTGTTCCAGCCCATCTCTTCTGTTGCTTGTACAACGGCTTCTTCTGTGGTGTAACCCCAGTTGTAATCAGCGGTGAGGTGGTAGGCATTGCGGTCTTTGCCGTAGGCGTTCCCCAGTACAGGTGCAAGTGCCGCACCTGACATATACGAGTTAAAGAAGTGACGGAAGCCGTTGGCTTTGCGGTCTTTACCCGTGGTGTCGTTAGAGTGGGTCAGACCTGCCATAAAGATGATGCCGACCTCTTGGCACAGTGCCTGTACAGCTACGGCTACACCCGAGGAGGAGCCGCCGGTGATCATCACCGCGCCGTCTTTTTCGATCATCGATTTGGCTGACGCACGGGCGGCGTCTGATTTGGTTTGAGTATCACCGGTGACGTACTCAACTTTTTTGCCCAGAACACCGCTGCCGTTCAGCGCCTTCGAGGAGAAAGTGTTGAGCATGCCGCCGTCGCCGCCGCCGTTCAGGTGTTCTACGGCCAACTTGTAAGCGCGTAGTTCATCCGCACCCTCGTCAGCATAGGGGCCTGATTGCGGAACATTAAAGCCAAACGTGACGCTTTTGGCACTGCCTGGATCGTTGGCGTAACCCGCGTAGGCTTTGCTAGTAAAAATGGTTGGGGCGCCGGTGATCAGTGCTCCCGCGGCAGTTGCCTTGATAAAACCTCGACGGTTTAGCTCTGGCGTTTTTTTAGACATGTACGAACTCCCTTTGGGCGTTGCCCGTTCAAAATAGGCGGTGAAACCGCAGAGTTAGTGGCCTCGGCAGACATTGCCGAGGTTCCACCGCGCGGCATTTACAGTCTTCGCTGTATCCACCCGCGCCGACACTTATTGTGCACATGTGGCGATATAGTAGGTAATGTCTTAAGTTACAGATACTTACAATTGATATATTTAATATACGGAATATGAATGTTACGAAAGGAAGCAGCCAGTCGAGGTGATAGGTAACAAAGTGCCGGTTGGAATTGCCCATAAGCTGAATGATACTGCTGCATAAGGGTAAATAATGCATTGTTTTTCATTATGATTTGACAGCTGCGGTGCCTCGGCTGCCTGACGGCGGTGTTGACAGTTTCCCGGATTCCGCTTGGGCTTGGTTCGATCTTGCGCAGGGTGCGCTTGCGTGCCGTGTGGTGTTTGAGATGTGCGTTGTTGCCCGTGATGCGCGCTCGGGTGCCCCCAGCGCTTGTGCGCGGCTATGGGTCCCTTGTTTTGCGGTGAGCGTCACTCGGTGGCGTTTTATCCCGCGATCAGAAGATCGAGTGGCAGCTCACTGAGTACCTCAGCGCCTTCAGCGCGTAGAATCACAATGTCTTCTAATCGAATGCCGAAGCGCCCGGGTAGGTAGATGCCTGGTTCGATCGAGAACACCATACCCTCGTCCAAAATGACATCGCTAGTGGCGGTTATGTAGGGCGGTTCGTGGATGTCCAGCCCCAATCCATGGCCGGTGCGATGGGTAAAGTACTCACCGTAACCCGCCTCGGTGATTACATCGCGCGCGGCCGCGTCAACCACGCTGGCGGCAACCCCAGGTTTGGCTGCGGCCAGAGCTGCTTTGTTGGCTCGTTGAACAATCGCGTGCACTTCCTCGTAGCCTTCAGGTGGTTCGCCTATGGCGATCATGCGTGTCATGTCGGAGGGCACGCCGTCTTTGCGGCTTCCTATGTCCACGACAATGGCGTCACCGGGTTGTATTACGGTGTCGTCAGGCGCGTGATGCGGGTGTGCACCGTTGGCGCCTGTGGCCACAATGGCAAACTCGGTGCGGGCGTCTTGCTCGGCAAAGTGCTCGCGAATGATACTTGTAAGCTCGCGCTCAGTCATGCCAGCACGCGCATGGGTCGCGGCGCAACGCATGGCGCTGTCGTCGATCAGCGCGTTCATTTTCAGGCGGCGGTATTCGTCTTCGTCTTTGCGCATGCGCATCCAGCCGACGGTGTTGTCACTAAATACATGCTTTGCACCCGGTAGCGAGTCCAACACCAGCAGGGCGAAATCGGCACGCATCGTCTCGTCAACAGCGATGCATTGGCTATCGCTGGCTGACAGTGCAGACAAAGCGTGCTGCAAGGCTTCGGCCGGGCCATCTTCGTCGTTCCAGCGCACAAGCGGAATATCGGTTTGTTGAGCGGCCTCATTGGCGTTGAGGGCAGGGCACAGTAATAGGGCGGCGCTGGATGAAATCATCAGCAGGCAAACGCGCTCGTCGGGGTGAGGGTAAAAACCCAAGAGATACTGCATATGCGATCCTGGCCCGATGACCAGCAAATCACTGCCCTCGGACAACATGCGTTGGCGCAACGCGGGAAGCCGCGCTTTCAGTGTCTCGCTCATGTGATTACACCTCATTATAACTATGCGCTATTGTGGGTTAGAACCCCAGTGGCGACAAGCAGCTAGACAAAGTTAATAAGTGAGGAGAGTGATCATGGTTTTGGGTTTTTTGGGAGTGGGCCATCTGGCCAGCTACACAATCGAAGGCTTGCGGCATGCAGGCGATCGCCGACGCATCGTGTTGTCGCCACGCAATAGCGCAGTCGCGGCCGAGTTAGTGGAGCGACACGGCTGCGAGCTCGCCGAGCACAACCAGGCCGTGATCGACAGTTGTGAAGCCGTGGTGTTATCTGTGCGGCCGGATAGTGTCGCTGATTTGCTGAGTGATGTGCAGTTCAAATCCGGACAGCTTGTTATCTCAGTGATGGCGGGTGTTAGCCTGCGGGATTTGCAAAAGCACAGCAACTTGTGCGATGTGGTGTTGGTGCGCTCGCTGCCCATCCAATGTGCAGCAGTGGGTGTGGGGCCGTTGCCCTTGTATCCCGGCAACGCGGTGGCCGGCGAGATCGGGATCGCGGACAACGTCGACAAGCTGCTCAACGCGACGCGATCTGGT
>JBMYWE010000375.1:0-3150 GCA_049607125.1 Granulosicoccaceae bacterium
GCTCGTCAATATCGAGCTAGTGATGCGGCAGGTAGGGCAAATCTTTGGACGAGCAGAAGACTTTCCCGACCCCGCTCCCTACGCCAAATCGTCAGACTCAACCCAGACCAGCGCGGAGAGCACCTGATGCTTGTCTTATTTCTTCCCTTGTTTTTGATATTGCTACTCATCGGAATGCCTGTGTTTTTTGCCATGCTCACCGCACCCGGCACGATGCTCTTGGCGATGGACATGGACCGCGATATCCCGCTGCTCTTTCGCAATATCTACAACGGTATCGATTCTTTTCCGCTAATGGCCATTCCGTTTTTTATGCTCGCTGGCGAACTGATGAACAAAGGCGGCATCACCTTGCAACTGGTGGCATTCTCGCAGTCGCTCATTGGCCATTTGCGCGGCGGTTTAGCGCACGTCAACATTCTCTCCTCCATGCTTTTTGCGGGTTTATCGGGCTCGGCCGTAGCGGACACTTCAGCGCTAGGCTCAATGCTTATTCCCGCCATGGAGAAAAACGGCTACAAGAGACGATTTGCCGCCGCTATCACTGCGGCCTCTTCGGTCATTGGCCCCATCATCCCGCCATCGGGCATCATGATCATCTACGCCTACACCATGGAAGTCTCGGTAGCAGCGCTCTTTGCAGCGGGTTTGATACCGGGCGTGCTGGTGGGTCTAGGCCTGATGGCCGTCACCTCCGTGATGGCGCGCAAGCACGACTTCCCCGTTGCCGCACGCAAAGCCACCTGGCCAGAGCGCGGCAGCGCCGCCAAGTCCGCCGCCTTGCCACTGCTCACCCCGGTCATCATTCTCGGCGGTATACTCGGCGGTGTTTTCACACCCACTGAAGCCTCGGCTGTGGCCGTCGGCTACGCACTGGTGCTCAGTTTGTTCGTGATGAAAACGGTCAGGTTCTCGGAGCTGCCCGACATTTTCACCCGCAGCGCCATCGCCTCGGCTGTGGTGTTGTTGTTAGTCGGTGCAGCCATTGCCTTCAAAACCGTTGTCAGTTTGTCGCACGCCGCTGAAACCATGGCCGAGTTCTTCCTGAGCGTCAGCAGCAACGCGTTGATTCTGCTGTTTATGATCAACATTTTGCTGTTCATTGTCGGCATGTTTTTAGACGCGGGACCGGCCATCATCATTCTCGGCCCTATCCTCGCTCCGGTATTTGTACAACTGGGCGTCGACCCCATTCACTTTGCCATTATCATGAGTGTCAACCTGACCGTCGGACTCGCTACACCGCCTATGGGCTTAGTTTTGTTTGTGGCGTCGAGCGTCTCGGGTGAGCGAGTAGAGAGCATCGCCAAAGCAATATTGCCATTTTTGGCTGTAGAAATTCTGGTGATATTTATGATCACCTACATACCCAGTTTGTCCATGGCCCTGCCGCGCTGGCTCGGTCTAGCACAATAGAGA
This sequence comes from Granulosicoccaceae bacterium, assembly GCA_049607125.1. GTDB lineage: Bacteria > Pseudomonadota > Gammaproteobacteria > CALCKW01 > CALCKW01 > CALCKW01. Next base: position 1,420 of record JBMYWE010000375.1, read on the forward strand.
AGTACCCGAAGAGGCTACCAAGCCCGTCAACAAAAGTGAGGAAGCAATGTTCAAGAAAAAAACAAACCTGCTGGCAGCTGGCCTGCTCAGCGTAGCCACCCTTTTTGCCGCCGTACCCGCGGCTCAAGCGGCTGACTTCAAACTACGAGCGGTCGCCAACTCCAATGAGAACGACGAGGATTACGACGGACTGGTCGTCTTTAAAGACTTCGTAGAATCTCGTTCAAATGGCGCGATCTCGGTAGAGCTATTTATCGGCACTCAACTGTGCGCCAACGGCACCGAGTGCTTGCAAGCCGTAGAAGACGGCTCTGTCGACATCTACATTTCCACCTCAGGTGGCGCGGCTAACATGTACCCCTACGTGCAAGTCTTGGATTTGCCCTACCTGCTGCGTGACGACCGCGTGGCCGAAGCAGTGCTAAGCGGAGATTTCACCCGTGAAATGCGCAAATCTATCTTGGCGGATTCCGATAACAAAATTCGTCTGATGACCATCGGCAACACCGGCGGCTGGCGCAATTTTGCCAACACCAAGCGCGATGTCAAAAACCCGGAAGATATGAAAGGTCTAAAGATTCGCACCGTCGTTGCCGACCTCCCCCAAGAGTTGGTCAAGGCACTTGGTGCAAGCCCGACCCCAATCCCTTGGCCAGAGCTGTTCACCTCATTCCAGACTGGCGTGGTTGAAGGCTCCAAGAACGGCATCACCGACATCATGGGCATGAAATTCCCTGAGGCCGGACTCAAATATGTCACCCTTGACGGTCACGCCTACATGAGCGCCCTGTGGTATATGAACAACGACATGTTTATGGACATGCCGGAAGACATGCGCCGTGTCATCGTCGACGGTTTCGACGCCTTGCAGCAAGCTACTTTTGCCTCGCCTAAACGCAAGTCGATTCAAGCCTACGCAGATTTCACCGCCACCGGTGGCTCACTCTATGTGCCAACGCCAGAGCAAAAAGCAGCTTTCAAAGCGGCGGCAACGCCTGTCTATGACTGGTTTGCTGGCAACGTCAAAGACGGCCAGAAATGGCTGGACCTGCTCAACAGCTCAGCGGCCGAAGCTGAATCGGCCATCGATGCCGCCTACGCGTCCGATCTGAAGTAATAGGTTAAAGGCGTCCGGCTGAAGCCAAACCTACAAATCTCACTGACTGTAGGTTCGACTTTAGTCGGACACGCCTTTGCCCGCACTACCGAACAAACGGATACAAATGCCCTCGATAATCCTCAATCAACAGCTTCGCCCTGGCGACTTGCTCTGGGGACATTTTTTTCACCACCTCCTGCTGGCTCACGGCGGCATCTGGGTCGCCGCCTATAGCCGACAGAACATACCAGGCGTAGGCGCGCACCAAATCCGGCGCCGGGATACCGCGCCCCACCTCATAGTACCAACCCACTCCCGACTGAGCTCCCGGGTGACCCTTGAGCGCTGAACGCAGGTACCAGTCAAAGGCACGTTCATCGTCTCGCTCTACGCCGAGCCCCATGGCGTACATCACACCAATCAACTCCTCTGCATCAGCATTGCCGGCTTGTGCTGCGGGTAAGAGTTGCTCACGCGCTTCGACAAACTTGCTCTGCTCCATCAGCTGCCGCGCCGCCTCTATATCGGCGAATGCAGGCACTGCTGAAAACAGCAAGCAGCTTGTAAGCAGGCCTTTACGGCGTTTTTTCATCGGGTTGCTCGCTCTACTGGGTGGTGCGGGCAGCTGTATC
>JBMYWE010000376.1:0-3148 GCA_049607125.1 Granulosicoccaceae bacterium
TGGCTTTTTTCTGCGTTAACTAGAAGGTTAGATTTAATGCAGTGGCATGCCAGATATCCATGGGTGTAAAAACACCACCACCACGTATACCACAAGGCTAATTGCAAGCCCTCGCAGCTCCACCCCAATGGGCGGAATATCGGGCTTGACCCACTCCCCATCGCGCTTATTGATGGTTTGCATATTGATCAACGCCCAAATGCCCAAGCCCCCAAACAATAACAGCGAGCGGCTGTCGCCATTGGCCAACAAGTGCCCGAAAGCCCAGACCACTACACCGGTCAACTGAGGGTGACGCACATACTGTTTGATACGGGTTTTGGCATGTGACGCCCCCATCAAGATAAAGGCGATCAGCATGATCAACATAGCCAAATGTCGGGTGAACGGCGGAAGTACATACAGCACTTCCGGGACCGTGGAGCGCCAGCCGATTACTATTAGTACTATCGACAGCACAATCAGCAAGGCAAAGCTGCCTTGGTAGCCGTTGGGGCCCAATCGCTCACTCCACTTTTGCTTGAGTGGGATAGCCGCCGAGGGAATAAAATGAACGCCGGCCCAGAGCAGCAGGCCAAGTGTAATCAGTAACATGGCGAAATCCTTGATTTATCGGAGTCAATACAAGCTTGTTGAAGCCGTCTATAGTAGCGGGGCTGCAAAAATATCCTCAGTGCAGAATATACATCAACTTAAGTCTTCACTCGTCGTTTTAGATGGAAAACAAATATGCCCACCGTTGACGCCCTGCTCTTTGATCTCGGCAATGTACTCATTGAGGTAGATCCTCATCGCTGTTTTAGCTACTGGCAACAGTTCAGCCCGCACTCGGCTGAGCAGCTATCAAAGATGCCTGTGCTCGATACCGCCTTTGAGCAACACGAAGTCGGAGAGCTCAGTGACGAACAGTATTTTGATTACTTGCGTGAACTCATGTCGCTCGATGCCACAACGGCTGAAATCAAAACCGGTTGGGACGCCATGCTCGGTGAGCAGATCACGGCAACTATCGCCTTGGTAGAGCGCGCGAGCAAACAATTGCCCTGTTACATCTTTAGTAACACCAACCCGTCACACCAACAGCGTTGGAGCGATTTGCACGCAGATTTTCTCAGTTTGTTTCAACAGGTGTATGTCTCCAGCGACATCAAGCGACGCAAGCCGGAGGTGGAAGCCTACCTTTTTGTCTGCCAAGAGATAGGTGTACCTGCAGAGCGGGTGCTCTTTTTTGATGATCGAGAAGACAACATCGCTGGCGCCAGGGCGGCGGGCTTGCGTGCGGTGCAGGTGCACCATTCGAGCGATGTTGAGCAGGCACTGAAGCAGCAAGGATTAATGTAAGTGCCCGCTTTGTCCGTTGATAATTTGATGAGGCATCTACACCTAATTTAAACGGTTGATCGTTCCACAGGTGCTTAACCCGGCCGCAATGAACGGTATAATACTCCATCAACTCGAATCACAGCGGAGACGCGTCGATGCGCAACTCGATGGCAGATCAACTGCTAAAAGCAGGACTGACCAATAAACACAAAGCGGCCAAAGCTCGCAAAGCGGTCAATCACCAGCAAAAGCTCAAGGACAAAGGCAAGATAGACGAGACCGACGCCGAAAAGCACGCACGCGAAGCCAAAGAGGCCAAAATTGCCCGCGACAAAGAGCTCAATGCCGCCCAAGAGGCCGAGCGAGTTCAGCGCGAAAAGACCGCGCAGGGCCGCAATATTATCGCTCATGCGCAGCAGGCAATTGCCGAAGGCGAGCAAAGCTTCCACTACACCCAGGGCAGTACGGTCAAAACCCTTCTGCTCAGCGCCGAACAGCATCGCCATCTCAGCCGTGGTTTGTTGGCTATCGCTGAACTTGACGGCAAAGCAGCGTTGATTCCCGCGGCGGCGGCAGAGAAAGTGGAGCAGCGCAGCCCTGAACTGATGATGGCCTGGCACAAGGGCGAAGACGATACGCCAGATGAAGACGATCCCTACGCAGATTACCAAATCCCCGATGATCTCATGTGGTAGGCATGGCGAGTGGCGTTTTGTGCACTGTGTCATTCATGCACTGTGACGCAGTGCGCATTATTGCGTTAACGATTCACCAAGAATAGAGCCTCATCACTCAATCAGGAGCTCAGCTGTGGCTGAACAATGGATTCCGGGGCTCGCTGACGACGGCAGTACCTACCCCATAGAAAAACTAGCTGCACACCGCGAGGGCGCGCGCCATTTGGCCGTATCAGTGTTTTTGTTCAGCGGTGACGAACTCTTGATACAGCGACGTGCTGATGGCAAATACCACAGCGGCGGACTCTGGGCTAACACGTGTTGCAGCCACCCGGCATGGGGCGAGGCTATCGTGGATTGTGCGCACCGCCGACTGTACGAGGAGTTGGGCATAGCGGCTCGCATGAGCCGTACAACCGTGCTCGATTACGCCGCTGACGTAGGCAACGGTTTGCGCGAGGTAGAGCAAGTACATCTCTTCTATGGCAGCGTAGATAAGACCACTTTGCAGCTCGCCCCCAACCCCGAAGAGGTCAGTGCCACCAACTGGATGACTCTGCCCGCGCTGCGTCGACGCATGCAAACCCAGCCAGAGCAATTTAGCGCCTGGTTTAAACTTTATCTAAGTGGGGAAGTTGGAGAGCTTAAGCTGCCTGCAACACTGAGCGCCTAATCAAATACCCCGGGCTTTTTGCCAAGCTATTGATTCACGACCTGTTGGCTACCGGTTTTCATCGGTGGTCAACAGCTCGAGAAACAAATCTCTTGCTCTGTTGGTTTTGCCGTGTTGTCTGGTGATGGCTGTCACGCCTAGATCGTAGTGTTTTTGGTCTTGGCAAATCGCCTTTAGTTGGCCTGTGTGCAGGTAGTCCTGCACCAGTCTGAGTGGTAAAAAGCCAATATATACGCCAGATAAAATCATCGACAAGCGCGCTTCATAAAAGTAGGAAACAGCAGATTTATTCATATCTGCAAGCTGCTCTCCCACTTGGGAGTTAGTCTGGATACCGGCGTGCACCACCTTGGAGCGCAGAGCTTGGTGCAGCAAGTCTGGGCCTTCTTTTTCGTGGTACAAGGCATGGTTCGCGCTGCAGTAGAGCCGGAAATGGTCGCGATACAAAGGCTGATAACGAAGGCCTCCCAGCTCG
>JBMYWE010000377.1:0-3147 GCA_049607125.1 Granulosicoccaceae bacterium
ATTACCAAGGAAAAGGCGGCTGAAGAAGAACGCCAGCGCTTGGAGGCGGAAGCCGAGGCCAAGCGTATTGCTGAGGAAAAAGCAGCCGCTGAGGCGGAGCGCAAACGCATCGCGGCCGAAAAAGCTGCAGCTGAGGCCAAGCGAAAAGCAGAAGCTGCCGCCAAGCGCAAAGCGGAAATCAAAAAATTGGCTCAGCTAAAACAGCGCTATCTTCGCAGTATTCAGCAGAGGGTAGAGCGAAAGTGGATAAACCGAGGATTTGGTGATGATGTCAGTTGTATTGTCAGGGCTCGACAAATACCCAGTGGCGAAATAATTGATGTCACCGTGGTGAGTTGCTCGGGTGGCGGTGTAGAGCTGGAGCGCTCAGTTGAGAGAGCTGTATTAAAATCTTCACCTTTGCCATCGGTGCCGGATCCTCGACTGTTTGAGCGAGTTATTGAATTTGTTTTTGCGCCGCAGTGATCCGCTCGTCGAAATCTGGTCTTGCAGAATGGGAACCCTCCGACAAGAAGCCTTGTCACAGACTATAGTTTGTGCAGTGAATATATTGGGCGACCCGCGCGGGCTCTCCCAGGAGCCAGCAGTCAAACTCTATGAACAATAGCATCAATCGAACCCTGAGCGGCCTTGCCCTGTTGGCAAGCTTGCTGATGTTTGCAACTACCGCTCAGGCAGTTTTACGGGTTGAGATCACTCGCGGGGTGGGTGGCGGCCTGCCGATTGCGATCGTTCCCTTTAAAATCCTCAAAGGTGAGGTTGAGGTCGATATCGCACAGGTGGTGGCCGATGACCTACAGCGCTCGGGTAAGTTTGAGGTACTTGATCGCACCAACCTGATTTCAAGCCCTGGCAGTGCGGAAGAGGTGAAGTTCCAAAATTGGCGGGTACTGGGACAAGACTACGTGATTGTGGGCAATATCGAGCAGACCAGTGCGGTTGACTATCGCGTCACCTTTGAGCTGTTGGACGTGATTAAACAAAAATCACTGGCGGCTTTTCAGTATCAGCCGCGCGAAAGTCAGTTGCGTCGCTCGGGGCACAAAATTGCCGATGCCGTACTGGAAGCCATCACCGGTAGTCCAGGTTCTTTCGATACGCACCTGGTGTATGTCTCGGTAACCGAGCGAGACAGTTTAGATTTTCGTCGCTTCCACCTGCAAGTTTCAGATTCAGATGGTGCTAGTTCAGAGACTATTGTCTCGCAAAAGCAACCGATCGTCTCACCCGCATGGTCGCCCGATGGCAACATGATCGCCTACGTATCCTATGAGAATCCTCGACGCACTGCCATCTATGTTCAGGATCGCTTCACTGGTCGCCGCCGTGTGCTGGCGTCCTTTGAGGGTATCAATGGGGCGCCTGCATGGTCGCCCGACGGCAAAAAAATCGCCGTGACTTTGTCTCGAGAGGGCAGTCCCGATATTCATATTGTCGATGTGGCCACCGGCCGCACCTTTCAGCTGACACGCAACCCTGCGATTGAAACCGAGCCTGCTTGGGCGCCAGATGGTAAGACCATCTACTTCACCTCAGATCGCGCCGGTAGCCCGCAGATCTACCGCATACCAGCGCAGGGCGGCAAGGTTCAGCGCGTCACCTACGAAGGCAAATACAACGGCAGTGCTGACATATCGCCCGATGGCCGCTTAATGGCGATGGTGCATCGCGTGGACAAAGACTTCCGCATCGCGGTGATGGATTTAAAAAACAACTTGTTGGACGTATTGACCAGTGGTCGCCTGGATGAGTCGCCCAGCTTTTCGCCCAACGGCGAGATGATTATTTACGCCACTGAGCAAAGTGGAAAAGGCGTTTTAGGCGCTGTTTCCACGGACGGGGCGATCAAGCTGCACATGCCGCTATCTGAAGGTGAAGTGCGTGAGCCCGCTTGGTCACCTAACCTGCCTTAGTGTCAGAACAACCTAGGATAAAATTGCTGATGTCACGCGAGCACATCTCGCCAGTGGCTGAGATACGGAGAGTTATCAATGAACATTAAACCCATTATTTTGCTATGTGCCGGTGCTCTGCTAGTTGGCTGCGCCAGTCGACCAGTCGATAACATTCCAAGCGCTGCAGAAGCGGGCAACGACGTGGCTGTTGGTGCAACCCCGGGTGCGGGTGCAATCGAAGACACAACAGATACCTATGGTACCGATCAGAATGGCTTGGATGGACAGGGTTTAGCCGGTTTGGCCGATGGGTCTTTGGCGGCCAGTGGTCCGAGCTTTGGTTCGGACACCTATTTTGAGCGTGAGGCGATTTTTGATCCCGGCAGCCCCTTGGCGGATCGCATCTTTTATTTCGCCTATGATCGCGATACGCTCAGTGATCAGTATCTTGACACCATCACCGATCACGGCAGATATTTGGCGACATACCCTGATGCGCTGGTAAGATTAGAAGGCCACGCGGACGAGCGCGGTACGCGCGAGTACAATATCGCGTTGGCTGAACGTCGCGCGCAGTCAGTCAAACGACTGATGATGTTGCAAGGTGCGTCCTACAATCAAATAATCACCATCAGCTACGGCGAAGAGCAGCCGGCAGTTCTCGGTCAGACCGAAGAAGCCTACTCACGCAATCGCCGTGTAGAGCTGGTGTACGAGTAAAACTGAGGGGAAATCTATGGCTGTCTTTAAACGCACGCGAGCGGCGCTATTGGTCGGTGTTGTCGTTGGCTTGACGAGCGTACAGGTGGCTGAGGCGGCCAAGAGTCTGCCGATAGAAACGCGGGTACAGCGCCTGGAGCGCATGCTCGATAACCGCGTGTTGATTCAACTGCTGCAGCGCATTGAAAGTCTGCAGCAAGAGGTGCGCGAGTTGCGTGGGCAGGTGGAACTGCAAACCAACGAGATGGAAGCGATGAACAAACGCAATCGCGATCTCTACCTCGATACTGAGACATCTGCCTTGGTTGAGACGCCTGCACCGGAGCCGCAGACCGAAAAGGCACTCTACGATCAAGCTTACATGGATTTGGTCAACGGTCGCTACAGTGCCGCTGCCTCGGGCTTTCGCGGTGTATTGAGTAAATACCCGGAAGGCGAGTGGGGTGATAACTCACGCTACTGGTTGGGCGAGACTTACTATGTCGAACGCAAGTTTGACGAGGCGCGAGCTCAATTCGAGGCCATTGTCGAG
>JBMYWE010000378.1:0-3143 GCA_049607125.1 Granulosicoccaceae bacterium
CGCCTGTCACGCTAGGCAGGTTACCCGCCTCCCCTAAGCTGTGCTGCCGAGCTAACCAGGTCATCAAGAGTGCCTCTACCCAATCGGGATCTACACCTTTGCTCGCGGTTGTCTCCACGGTGACATTCGGTAGTTTTCGCTGAATGAGCTGCATCAAGTATGTGTTGTGGGCACCTCCGCCACATACAAAAAGCGCTTGGGTGTTTGGCTGGTAGCGCTTCAAGTCATTGGCGATGGAGTGTGCAGTCAAGGCCGCAAGAGTGGCCTGGGTATCGGCTTGGCTGAGTGCTCGGCCTTGAAGCTTGTCTTGCAGCCAGGCTAGATTGAACAGGTCGCGCCCTGTGCTTTTCGGGATGTCTTGCTGAAAATAGTCTGAAGCTAGGCAGTCTGATAGCAGTGCGCTATCTATCTTTCCGCTTTTGGCGAAATGCCCGTTTTTGTCATAGTTCAGTTCCAGACAGTGCGTGCACCATTCATCCATCAAGCAGTTTCCGGGGCCAGAATCAAATCCTAGAACCGCTTGCTCCTCGTCGGCGGGCAATAGGCTCAGGTTTGCTATTCCACCTATATTGACCACCGCCACGTCTCGATCTGTCGCTCGGAACAGTTGTGCGTGCAACGCGGGGGCTAGCGGTGCTCCTTGGCCGCCTACTGCTATATCCGCTCGACGCAAGTCGCCGATCACCGGTATGCCTGTGTCCGCGGCAAGCAGGTGGGCGTTGCCGATTTGTGTGGTGTTTTTTGTCGGTGCCGCTGGGGAGTGGTCTATCGTTTGTCCATGAAAGCCAATCGCGCTGATCGCCTCGGGAGGCTCTTTTGCCTGTGCTAATAAAGCGTGCACGGCTGCGGCATGGATTTCCGCTACTTGAGTATCCAGTAGGGCAAGCTTACGCAATGAGATCTTGGGCCTGCCGTTGAGGCTTAGCAGTGACTGACGCAACTCGCTAGGGAGTGGGTGTTCGAGTGTGCTCAACAGCTTGGGTGGGTGGTTGTCCTGCCACTGAACAAGGGCCGCGTCTATGCCGTCGGCACTGGTCCCGCACATAAGTCCAATGTAAAGGCTAGAGCCGTTGCGCGCCCGCATTTAGGCGCGGTGCTCTTGCACGGGATAAAGTGTTCTTACTGAGATAGTGCGAACCGCTGAGGCTTAAGTCTATTGAGCTGTTGCATAACATCCGTGGTTGCTGTTTTGAATTGGCGCATCTGTTCTTCGGGCAAAACCCCAGCTCCGGCAAATTTGACCGTTTGAGGATTGACATGTACTCCCCTGACGCGAAATTCATAGTGCAAGTGCGCACCTGTCACACGACCTGTCTTGCCTACGTAGCCAATGACCTGTCCCTGTTTGACTTTTTTACCTACGGTCGTGCTCTTATGTATCTCATTCATATGCGCGTAGAGCGTTGTGTACTTTTTGCCGTGCTGCAACTCCACCGCTAAGCCGTAGCTACCGCGGCGACCGCTGTATTTTACAATGCCGTCTGCGGTGGCCTTGATCGGCGTACCAATTGGTGCACCGTAGTCCACTCCCTTGTGAGCCTTGATGGTATTGAGCACGGGATGCTTTCGTTTTGGGTTGAAGGGTGATGTGATGCGAACGGTATCCACCGGGTTGCGCAGAAACTGTTTTTCGAGTTGGCGGCCACGGGGGGTGTAGTAGGCGCCATCGCCGTCGCTGTCTTCGAAGTAGAGGGCTTGGTGTGTGGATCTCCCTGTGAATTCAACCCCGAGTAGGCGACCGGTTCTCACCAGTTGTTCGCCTTTGAAGAATCCTTCGTACACCATCTTGAAACTGTCGTTGGGTTGCACGTCCATGGCAAAGTCGACGTCCCAGCGGAATATATCGACCATCTGCATGATATGGCGATTGGAGGCACCGGCTTCCGTTGCCGATACAAATAGCGAGTTTTCCACAACCCCTGTGTTTACCAAGATACGTCTCTCTAGCGCTACTTCGTCAAGTGTCGCCACAAATTTTGCTTCACCTACACGGTCCAATATGAGCGTGCGTGTATCGTCCACAACATAGATGATCTGTTCGATCTCTTCGTTGCTATTAGCCTTAAACGTTATCTGCTTGCCTGGAAAAATGGTTTTTAGGAATTTGGAGGCTAGCTTGTCATTCATGATGTTAGCCGCTTCACGAACCGACAAGCCAAAGCTCTGCCCAATAGTTGAAAAACTATCTCCTTTGGCGATAGTCGCTAGTTGTGTTCCATCTCTTTGTGTTCCATCTCTGGGCGCATCTACCAGAAGCTCTTCTGCCGAGGGCGTGGCTCTTGATGGTTGTATTTCAGATGAGCTGGTTTGTGCTTCTTTAGGTGGCGCCACCAAGGCTTGTTGCTGGGGCTCGGTAGCTTGAGTGAGGGGTTGTTGGGCTTGCTTGGCTTCCGCTGTGTTGATCCGAATATTTTCGCTGGGCATGCGGATCGCAGGGGCGCCAAAATACGCGTATTTTATCTCGAGCGGCTGCTCATAGAGATCGGAAGCAGCGGGCTCGGGGCTATGCGATGACTGGTAGGCTGAATCTTGGCGGCTGCTGTGGCCTATATACGCACCGGCGCCGATGCAGGCAAAACATATGACGCCATAGGCCACGTATTTGCGATTCCCCTCTGAAAGCGTGCTGCTTAGTTTCCCCGAGCGCTTGGCCATGGGTTTGCCAGCAGGGCGTCGCGTGGCCCCACGATTAGAGACTGATTTTCTACGGATCGGCACGGTAAACTCTAATTGTCAGTTGCTGGCATGTTTAGCCAGTTTGGTTGCCCAGATAAAACAAGCTTCTCTATCCACATCTAAATGTAGGAGATCATGGAGGCATCTTCCACTCATATAAGAGAAGTCTATCAAAGACGCAATTTTGACGCGTTCATTACTGATTCTCAACTGCTTGGGTGATCAATTGTAAAAAAATATGGAATTGCCCTTGAGCAAGTAACGGGAACGTGTATACTTCTCCTCTTCGCCAGACAGCAGGCAGCGATGGAAGCCGAATTAATTTTCGACTACCTGTTGACAAGTTGTTTGGTTCCGGTAGAATTCCGGATCTTGGCTCGAACGGTTCTTTTGAGAAGTTGTTCGAAAAGGCATCAAATAAATATTGACGCCGCCAACAAAGACCTGTAACATGGTCGAACTCGCCG
>JBMYWE010000379.1:0-3143 GCA_049607125.1 Granulosicoccaceae bacterium
GCCCGTCTATTTAAAAGAAATTGAAGATATTCTCGCCGCCGAAATTCGGCGGCCTCCCGGCATTGGCATCCCCGTGATATCGGCGTAGAGGCAAGCATGAGCAATGACAACAGCAGTTTCCCGGTAAAGTTCTTTGACCCCACCAGCATCTCCGCCTTGGGGATAGGCCCCGGCAGCCAGGACGATGGCCCGGAGAAGCTTGACTATATGGTCATGCCGGAAGAGGTGATGACCTACGCGGCACCCAACGTACCTGAGCGCGACGAGATCAATGGCCGAGAGCAAGCGGTGGTGCTTTTGGAATCGGTAAAAAATGCGCTAGAGCACTGGCAACCTGGCGACAGCAACAAGAGCTTTAGCCTGATGCAGCTCAGTGCACCCGAACGCGAACTGGTCGATCAAATACTCGGCAGTGGAGAAGTCAGTGTCACGGTGCAAGTGGATAACACCGACACCGCAATTCAGGAATCGGTGCTCACCGGGGTCTGGCAGGTACACCAGCAGGATATCAACGGCCACACGCTCGCCGACAGCCTCGAAGTAGGCACCGTGCCTGAGAGCGTTCGCTCCCAGAGCTTTAGACGGGCAAAGCCAGAACTTCTGCCCACCGAGCAAGCGCCGCTCGCAGTGCTTAACGCACCCTCGGTCTTGGTGGAGCTGGCCGACCACATCAAAGCATGGCAAGCAGGCGACACGCCGCTCACCATCAACCTCAGCTTGCTGCCCATGTCGCCAGACGATATCGCTTGGATCAGTGAAGTGCTGGGCACGGGCCCAACGCTTATTTTGTCTCGCGGCTACGGCAATTGCCGCATCGGCGCCACCAGCTACCGCAACACCTGGTGGATTAAATATTTTAACTCGCAAGACAACGTCATACTGGAGACCCTGGACGTGTGCGATGTGCCACCGGTTGCCGTCGCCGCCCCCGAGGACATCGCCGACAGTGCCGAGCGGCTCAACGAGATACTCGAGATATACCGATGAGCGATGCGGGCAGCTGGTTTGAAGGCTCGTTTCTCGGCAGCAAAGAGCTTGCGCCTGAAACGCGTTTGGAGTGCAAAATTTGCTGGTACGTCTACGACCCACAACAGGGCGACGACTACTGGCAAATACCCCCGGGCACCGCCTTTACAGACCTGCCCAACCACTGGCACTGCCCCGAATGCGACGGCGACAAGAACCACTTTATGGTGATCAGTGAAGACTGATGGCGCAGAGCATATGCGCCAAATGCTGGAGGATTGCTACCGCGAAATCCAGCGCAGCCGCATGCACGATGTCCCCATTTTGAACCACGCGCTGCAGGTGCAAGCATTGGGTTTTGAACCCTGGCAGCAATTCCGACTAGGCGTTTTGCTCACGCCTTGGCTGATGAATATCATGCTGTTGCCCCAAGATAACAGCCTGGAAGCGGTAGCCCCAGGTGAAAAACAACACATAGACCTGCCATCGGGCAACTACGAGTTTGTGTGCGGCCAAGACGATAGTTTTGGCAAATACCTCAGCTGCAGCTTGTTTTCGCCCGTGTTTGAATTTGCCGATCACACCACCTTTGAGCAGACCGCACTCGCAGCCCTTGACGCGATAATGCAAGCCGAAAACCAAGAGCAACTCGGCCACGAAGACTGGCCAGAGCCCCTGCCCGCAGCACCAGAAAACACCGCCGAACCTGCCGACCGCACGGCACCCAGCACCGAAGAAACAACGGTCAGCAGGCGCGGCTTTCTGCGCAAATTACGCGGCGAAAAGCGCGAGCAAGGTGCTCCGATGGCCGAGGCGTCAGCGCATGATTGAACACAAGATTAACGTCGAATTAAGACTCGGTGCCAACCGCACCGAAGCCCGCATCGCGTGCGCCGATCGGAGTCAGGTATACGGGCTTTTTCAAGGTCTGCACCACAGCCGAGTCGGCGAACACGTCAAACGGGTGTACAACGTCTGCAGCGAGGCCCAACAGCTCGCCGCCCAGCGCGCCGTGCACAGTGCTCTGGGCCTAGCTAACAACGCCCAAGCAGACGCGACACAGAGCGCACGCGCCAAGCTTGAATGTCTACGCGAACAACTGCTCCATATTGCCCGCTGTTGGGGACGCCTGATCGACGAACCCGAGGCCATGCACAGCTTTGCCCCACTCTACCGAGTGCTGGCAAACGCCTGTGCCAGCGACAAGCCCCAACTCGACACCTGCCAACAAGAGAAAATAGCCCACTGGCTGTTTGACAAGAGCGCCTCTCAGTGGTCACAACAAACCGATTCTCTCACTGCCCTGCGGCGCTGGTGCGACAATCACAACACCTTGGCCGCGCACAGTATCGGTTGGACGCTCGACACCGAACTGGCCGGCATTGGCCAATCGGAGCTTCGTCGGTTGAACACAAACGACCTACCTGAAATTGCCAACAGACTGCGACGAGCCGACAGTACAGGCTTTTGCCAGGCCCCGCGCCACCAGAACAGCTGTCTGGACAACAGCATTTGCCAGCCAATTGCACACCCTTTATTGCAAGCAGTAGAACACCGCTACGGCCACGGTTTGCTCTGGCGCCAGCTGCACCGACTGCTAGCGCTCGCAAGATCACTGCAGTCGGGCGAGCCTACACACACCGCCGCAGCCTTAGAGGACTTACCTGTGGGCACCGCCGCTGTTGCCACCGCCCGAGGCTGGTTGGTGCACGCGATAGAGTTTGAGGATGAACACGTTTCGCGCTTTAGAGCACTGGCCCCTACCGAGTGGAACTTTCACTGCGATGGCCTAGCTAAGCGCTGTTTAGAGCGACTAGATCTACGTCACCCCACCCCTGTTGAAAAACAAGCCCGCGCAGTGATCGATGCTATCGATCCTTGTATGGGATACTCACTGAGGGTGCACTGATGCACGAGATGTCGCTGTGCGAGAGTATTGTTCAAACCTTGGACGAACAAGCGTCCCAGCAGCAATTCCAACGAGTCAAGCGCGTCTGGCTGGTGGTTGGCCAACTGGCGTGTGTAGAGCCTGAGGCCCTGCAATTTTGTTTTTCTGTGGTGTGCAAAAACACACTGGCAGAGGGCTCCGAGCTACTAATAGAGCGAGAGCAGGCCGACGCCTGGTGCATGCAGTGTTGCGCCCCAGTCGAAATTCAGTCTCGAGAGTCAGCCTGCCC
>JBMYWE010000380.1:0-3106 GCA_049607125.1 Granulosicoccaceae bacterium
CTTGGCACTGGTCGAAGCTCCCTGTTCCTGCATTTCTTCTGTGATGATGTCATTACACAGGTCTACACATTCGTCGCAGATAAACACAGACGGACCCGCAATAAGCTTGCGCACCTCGTGTTGGCTCTTTCCACAAAACGAGCAATACAGCAGCTTGCTGTCATCCTTACCTTGGTCTACGCCGTCGGCCATTAGCCTCTCTCCAAAACGGTCTGTCTTTGCACAATGCCGTTATCTGCAAGTCATTTCAAGACGGCAGCCCGATCAATACTCTGATCTGAGCTCGCCGTCCTCAAGTAGTACTACTGCCTAGCTCTTATCGGCCTCACCAGCAACAGCACCACGGTTTTCCACCACTCGATCCACTAAGCCGTAATCTCTGGCCGCCTCAGCGCTGAGGAAATGATCGCGCTCGGTGTCTTTAGTGACCTTTTCAAGGCTTTGACCGGTGTGGTGAGCCATAATTTCGTTCATACGGGTGCGAATGCCAAGAATCTCCTTGGCATGAATATCGATATCCGTTGCTTGACCCTGAAACCCACCCAGCGGCTGATGGATCATGACCCTTGAATTCGGCAAGGCAAAACGCTTGTCTTTGGCACCAGCCGTCAGTAGCAACGCGCCCATACTAGCAGCCTGCCCGACGCACAAAGTGCTGACATCGGGCTTGATGAACTGCATGGTGTCATAGATGCCCATGCCTGCTGTGACAGACCCGCCAGGCGAATTGATATACAAAAAGATGTCTTTATCTGGGTTCTCGGACTCCAGAAAAAGCATTTGTGCCACGATCAAATTGGCCATGTAATCTTCGATTTGACCAACGACGAAGATGACACGCTCCTTGAGCAAGCGCGAATAGATGTCATAGGAGCGCTCTCCACGAGGGGTTTGCTCTACAACAATGGGCACCAGCCCGCCGGCCGCACGTGTTTCACTCATGCTTGATTGTTCTCCAACAATGCGGCCAACTCTGGGGCCGCTGATTAGGCTTCAGCGCTTTCCTCTTCAGCGGCCTCTTGGCCGCCACCTTTCCGGCGCTCCATCAATTCGCTGAACGACAGACTTTCGTCGCTGGCCTTTGCCTTGCCAATCACCCATTCGGTGACTGTCTGCTCAAGCACAACTGCTTCTACGTTCTGCATCAGTTCGCGATTTGAATAATAGTAGTCGATGACTTCGCTAGGATCTTCGTAAGCAGAGGCCATTTGCGCGATACGAGCTTTGACATCTTCCGCGCTGGCGCTCAGTTCGGCCTGCTTGATGACTTCAGCTACCACCAGACCCAACTTGACGCGACGCTCGGCTTCCTCTTGGAACATATCGTCCGGAAAGTTCGCACCTTCAGGTGGTTTTGCGCCACCCATCTGCTGCGCCAATCTCTCGAGAAATTGCTCACGAAGACGACCAATTTCTTCAGACACCAAAGCCTTTGGCGTACTGACGTCATTGGCGGCCAATAAGCCGTCCATCACCTGCTGTTTTTCAACCGCTTCGACAGACTCGAGCAACTCTCGTTCCATGTTCTTGCGAATATCGGCACGCAATGTCTCGATACCACCGTCAGTGACACCCAACAATGCGGCAAATTCATCATTGAGCTCCGGCAAAGCGGCTTCGCGCACTTCCAGTAGTTTGATGTCGAACTCAGCCTCCTTTCCAGAGAGTTCTTCGGCATGATAGCTTTCGGGAAAAGAAACTTTGATGCGTTTCTCTTCGTCGGCGGACATACCTTCAATCTGAGCTTCAAAGCCCTCGATCATGGCACCAGAGCCCAGCACCAGAGGGGCATCTTCTGCCTTACCACCGGCAAACTCTTCCCCATCGACGTAACCGGTGAAGTTAATCACCACTTGGTCGGCGTCTTTTGAGGCGCGCTCTACTTTGTTGTAAGAGGTGTGCTGGGAACGTAAGTTCTCCAACATCTCTGCAACATCGGCGTCTTGGATCTCGGTTTTCGGGCGCTTAACCTCGATACCGCTCATATCGGCAAGTTCGAACTCGGGATAAACTTCGAAGGTCGCCTTATACTCCAGCTCGGCACCCGCGTCTGTCTTGACCGGCTCGATAGAAGGCCACCCAGCGGGACGCAGCTCTTCCTGACTGACCGCTTCTTGATAGGTGGACTGAATGACATCGCCCAGAACTTCTTGACGAACTTGGCCACCGTAGCGCTTTTCAACCACACGCATAGGCACTTTACCAGGGCGAAAACCGTTGATTTTCACCGACTTGCGCATACCTTGCAGGCGTTGAGCTACGGCGGTATCGACACGGTCTGAAGGAACGGTAACCGTGATGGTGCGCTCTAGACCTTCGGATGTTTCGACAGAAACTTGCATGACTAATCCTCGTTTCGCCCCCGAGAAATCAGACACAGCACACCGCCCTCTGCACGCAAGTGCTCAGCGGGGAACGTCTGTCGGGAGCATCCAATGATGGACAAAAAAGAAATTGGTGCGAAAGGAGAGACTCGAACTCTCACGGGTTACCCCACTGGTACCTAAAACCAGCGCGTCTACCAATTCCGCCACTCTCGCACACGTAAAAAACAAAATGATCGGGCGAAACTCCGAACACTTTGTGGACCTGACTTCGCTCTCGGTGAGCACGACAACTGTGAATAGTTGTGGAATACATGACCGCGAGCGTAAAAAATGGGGTGGACGATGGGGCTCGAACCCACGACAACCGGAATCACAATCCGGGACTCTACCAACTGAGCTACAGCCACCATTAAGAACGGGAAGGCAGTGCGATTCAATTTCTATAAATCGACTTAAAATATTGGCCACAATATCGATAGAAACATTTGTGGCGTGCCCGACAGGGATCGAACCTGTAACCCCCAGCTTAGAAGGCTGGTGCTCTATCCAATTGAGCTACGGGCACCTAATCGAGCTGCCCTAAAATGACAGGGCTGTTAATTGGTCGGGGTGGAGAGATTTGAACTCCCGACATCCTGGTCCCAAACCAGGCGCGCTACCAGGCTACGCTACACCCCGGAAAAGGCGACACTATACCTTCTCTGGTATGAAACGTCAATTTCTTACGCATGTAAAATATAATTGTTTTCAGGTTAGAAATTTCGTTTGAAAAATTTAAG
>JBMYWE010000381.1:0-3102 GCA_049607125.1 Granulosicoccaceae bacterium
GAGAGGCTTATCAATTTGATTGTTTGCAGGACTTTCTTGATCTCTACTATCTAGGCATGTCGGTGTTGCTACACGAGCAAGATTTCCACGACCTGACTTTCGCTTACTTAGAGAAGGTTGCAGCGGATGGACTAACTCACGTTGAGATGTTTTTTGACCCGCAGGCGCACACGGATCGCGGGGTGGCCTTTGAGACCGTCCTGGGTGGAATTACTTCAGCTCTAGAGCGCGGCCAGCGCGACTTCGGTATCAGTTCAAAGTTGATTATGTGCTTTTTGCGCCACCTGCCTGAAGAGCAAGCTTTTGATACCTTGGCTTGCGCGTGTAAACACAAAGAGCATATATTCGCCGTGGGTTTGGATTCCTCGGAAAAGGGCTTTCCGCCGGCGTTGTTTTCTCATGTGTTTGCCCAAGCGCGAAAGGAGGGCTTCGTGCCGGTGGCGCACGCGGGGGAAGAGGGCCCAGCGGCCTACGTGGAAGCGGCACTCGACGATTTGCAAGTGCAGCGGGTCGACCACGGCAATCGCGCGCTGGACGACGCCGCACTCACCGCTCGGTTGGCCAAGCAGCAAACCCCGTTGACCATGTGCCCGCTGTCCAATTTGCGATTGAACGGTATTCCCAATATGCGTGCTAGTCCAGTCAAAAAAGCGCTCGATGCCGGCTTGCTGGTCAGCGTCAATTCCGATGATCCGTCGTACTTTGGTGGCTACCTAAACGATAATTACCGCGCCGTGCAGGAGGCGCTGGATTTGAATGAACAAGACATCGTGACCCTAGCGAAAAACTCCTTTGCAAGCTCCTTTATGGAAGACAAGCAGAAGCAGGCGGCGATGGATTCTGTGGATTTAGCGGCGCGTAAACTCCGGTCACGCTAATAACCACGGTTGAACCACGGATGTTTGCTCATCGCCTTCAGGCACGGCTGGGCAGACCCCTGAAAACCTGAAAAAGACTCAATTGCCGACAGGCGGCCACATTTTTTCATACTTCTATGGGTCCTGTGGAGCGTGCCAATTTCTTGCACATCTTTCCCGCGTTCGAGGAAGCTTTCTGGGATCAACCGCTATTAGTCGTCGCTGCTAGTTGGTAAGGTGCTTGCCACTGTACTGCGCAGGGCAGGGTGCCTATGGTTCTTTTACGCGGTTACAATCTGGCTTTGAGCCACCATTTTCTAGGATTTCCCATGCAACTGATTTATATCCATGACCCCATGTGCAGTTGGTGCTGGGCGTTTGCTCCCGCTTGGAAGGAAATTCAAGCCAAGCTTCCCCAAGGTGTTGAAACCTTGGTGTTGCTCGGTGGATTGGCCCCTGACAGCGACGAGCCCATGCCCGATCAGATGCAACAGTATCTGCGTGAGACTTGGCAGCGCATAGAGGCAAGCGTACCAGGTACTCGCTTTGATCACAGTTTTTGGCAGGTTTGCCAACCGCGGCGTTCCACTTGGCCTGCTTGCCGGGCCGTACTCGCCGCAGAAGCACTGCGCGAAGGGGCAGCTGCCGCCATGACATCGGCGATTCAGCAAGCCTATTATCTGCAGGCTAAGAACCCATCGGATGACGCCGTTCTGGTTGCTTTGGCGGGAGAAATCGGCCTCGATGAGGCTGCGTTTTCCGCGGAGTTGAACAGTGAAGCCAACAGGCAGCGCCATCAAGGGCAAATGGCGCAGGCTCAGGCGCTGCAGGTCAATAGTTACCCGACCTTATTGTTGCGAAGTGGCTCACAGCTTGTGCGTCTGCCACTTGACTACAACGACCCTCAATCCACGCTTAATGCGATCGACTCCGCTATTCACTCTGTTTAAATGACGAATCACGCGCCAAAGGCGCGTTTTGTCACATGCGTCACCAATTCTTGCAAGAAACATCGATAGTCTTTGGAAGAACTGTTGCCGAGATGAGGTGTCTTGTGTGTAAGGAATTGTGGAGCGCGCGCGCGTGGGCGCTTGTGCTAGCTGCCAGCCCGGGTTTGGCTTGTGCAGAACTTGATCTGACCACCACGCTTACGTTAAACGGCGTAGGTGCGTCTGCAAATGTTGATCAGCAGTTTCCTGGTGAAAAAACTGAGCAGTATCGTCAATGGCTGTCTACCCGTGGACATCTCGGACCCCTAGCACTTCAACTCACCTACGCCAATCGCCAAATCCAAGAGTTCGACAGTGAAGGAGATTTGGTGGTCGAAGAGTTTGTGCTCGAGAAAAACACGGGCGACTGGGATTTTAGTTTGGGGGTCAAGCGCTTGGACTGGGGGGTCGGCTACGGATTTCGTCCGCTGAGCATTTTTGATCGCAGTGATCGGTTGAGCTTGGTCAGCACCATTAATGTTGGGCCCGCTATCGCCAGCGTATCAAAATTTGGTGCCACCGATGAGTGGACTCTACTCTGCGCTGCAGAGTCTGAAAACCCTTATGAGAACGAATTTCGCAGCGATCTGCGCTGCGCCGGTCGTCTGTTTGCCCTTGTCGGCGACTGGGATTTACAGGCAGTAGTTAGTCAACGCAGTGACATAGGAATGACATTTGGGGCGAGCTTTTCGACGGTGATGGGGGATTCCACTGAATTCCACGGATCGGCCCACGTACAAGAGCGCAAACTTGCCATCCCGGGTTTGCCCGGCGACGGCAACGATGGGCGCAGCGCCACGCAAGCGCTGTTAGGTGTCACCTACACCACTGATGAAAACCTAGCTTGGATTGCCGAGGTATGGCGTGATGAGACGGTGAAAACGTCCATCGGTGAGCCGGAAGACTACGTGATGGTGCGTTTGGCCTATACGGATGACAAAGCCGAACCTTCGATCACAGCGGTGCACACTCCGGAAGACGATGGCTTGGCCCTGACCTTGGGAGTGAAAACCTCATGGTCTAGTGGGGCTGAATTGAGCTTGGGTCTTCGCGAGTACGCTGGTCCCGACGATGCCTTCTACACTAAACTGCCAGATTCTCGCCAGTTTTTTGCGGAATTTAGTGTCTCTTTCTAGTGATCGAAAACTTTCAGTATTCAGAGCGGTTTAACCGCCAGACAACTTGTATTGCCACCGGACTCAACGTCGTGTTTTGTTTGGTTGTGGCTGCACTGATTACCGTCTCTGGCTCAGCCC
>JBMYWE010000382.1:0-3098 GCA_049607125.1 Granulosicoccaceae bacterium
GAAAAGTCGCAGGGTTGCCGGATCGCCACCGCGTACCAGTTCGGCGTCGGCCACGCGCTTGGCTTCAAAGCCCAGCACTTCGCCTGTATCAGGGTCGATCAGTGGCTTGCTAGGGCGAAAGACACTGTAGGTTTCCTGCGGTTTGCCAGAAAAACCCCGGGCGTAAATGTTGTCGCCGTTCGCGCTCGCCAATCGATTGTCGGTAGTACCCAGAACGTAAGCCGCGTTCTCCATTTCTTCGGCTGTCACCACATGAGGTGATTTAGTGAAGTCGCGAATCGCGTCTGCTGCTTGGTTGGATACACTGCGAACCAGCTCTTCTTCATGCACCTTCGGGCTCAACACTTCGCGGCCATTGCGCATGCGAGGTGCAGCGCCCACCTGGCCACCGGCAATAGAGCTATAGCCGCCCTTGCCATCGGGTCTGAGCACGTCGATTACAGCCCGTCCATCCACTACGCTCAAGCGGATAACGTCGCCGGGGTAGATCAAGTGTGGATTCTTTATTTGAGGGTTTTGTTTCCAGATACTGGGCCACTGGAAGGGGTCGTGCAGAAACTTGCCGGAAATATCCCAGAGGGTGTCGCCTTTGACCACCACGTATTCAGTGGGGTGGTCGGCGCGCACTTGGACCGCCGAATGGTTTTCCATGTGTTGGTCGGTGACAACGACGCCCGTGTTACTGGTGGCCGGTACGGCGGCGGTTTGTGCGGGCACGACCTTCTTCGCACCAGGGGGTTCGTAGGCTTTAACCTGACCTTGGCTGACGCAACCGCTGAGGCCCATTGAGACCAACAACGCGACGGTCGCCGGCTGGAAAACCCGAGAAAAGCGGACTGTCCGCTGCTTGTTACGCAGATCTAGCTGCTGAGTATTGCCCATGGCTGTGTTCCAATCCTGGTTTATCTATTAACGCGAAGCTATGCGCACGCGATACAATGTGACTTTTCACTGACTCGTTGCTTCGCACGTGCTTTTCGCTCGTGTGTTGAAGCGTTCAAATTACTTAAAACTTTAACGGTAGGCCCATGTCGCTACTGGATATTCTCATTTTTCCCGATAAACGCTTGCGCAAAGTCGCTGCTCCGGTAGAGCAGTTCGACGACGCCTTGCAGCAACTCATCGACAACATGTTCGAGACCATGTATGACGCCCCTGGCATCGGTCTCGCCGCCACCCAGGTCAATGTCCACCAACAAGTGGTTGTCATGGACCTTTCAGAGGCAAAGAACGAGCCGCAAGTCTTTATCAACCCGGTTATTACCAAAGAAGCCGGTACAGAAGAGATGCAAGAAGGCTGCCTGTCTATCCCTGGTGCGTACGAAACTATCCAGCGTTCCGAAACTGTCACGGTTGAGGCGCTCGATCGCGAGGGCAAAGGCTACACCCTGGACGCCGACGGTTTGTTGGCTGTTTGCATCCAGCACGAAATCGATCACTTGCAAGGTAAATTGTTCGTGGACTACCTCAGCCCGCTGAAGAAAAACCGCATTCGCAAGAAGATGGAAAAATTTGTCCGCGAACAAGATCGCTAGGGGAATTCGTGGCGAAGATTATTTTTGCGGGCACGCCCGAGTTTTCTGTGTCCACCTTGCAGGCTCTGCTTGACAGTGAGCACGAAGTTGTTGCTGTCTACACACAGCCCGACCGGCGCGCAGGTAGGGGGCGTCAGCCGCAGCCTAGCCCTGTCAAACAAGCGGCTGTTTCGGCCGGTGTGCCTGTTTGTCAGCCAGCGACCTTGCGCGATAGCCAGGCGCTGGCCGAGTTACAGGACTGGCAAGCTGATTTAATGGTGGTAGTGGCCTATGGGCTGCTGCTGCCTAAATCGGTTCTTGAGACACCGCGTCTCGGGTGTGTGAATGTGCATGCCTCCCTGTTGCCGCGTTGGCGAGGTGCTGCGCCTATTCAGCGCGCTATCGAAGCAGGGGATTGCGAATCTGGCGTGTGCATTATGCAGATGGACGAAGGCCTGGATACCGGGCCTGTCTGGCATCGGGTTAGTCAGCGCATTGACGAGCAGACCACGGGTGCCCTGCTGCATGATCAGCTGGCGGTGCTCGGCGCGCAGGCGCTGATGCGGGCGCTTCCTCGTATTTTGCTCGCCGCCGATGATCCCGAGCCTCAGGCTGAAGAGGGAGCAACCTATGCGCGCAAGTTGCACAAGCAAGATGCCTGGCTCGATTGGCGCCGCAGCGCCACTGAGTTGAGCTTGCAAGTACGTGCCTTTAATCCGGTGCCAGTGGCGCAGGCTAAGGTTGAAGGAGAGACCCTGCGCGTTTGGCAAGCCACAGCCATTGAGCAAGCTTGCGATGCAAAGGCCGGGACGGTACTAACCGAGAGCTCAGAGGGTATAGATGTGGCCACCGGTGACGGTGTTTTGCGTCTGCTCTGCCTACAACCTGCGGGAAAAAAGGCTATGCCGGTGGCGGCCTTTGTCAACGGCAGGTCCCTGCTGGGTAAGCACTTTGAGATAGCCGAGTGAGTATTGATCGGGCACGGGTGGCCGCAGTTCAAGCCCACGCGGAAGTGTTAAAAGGCCGCTCAGTCGACGACGCGTTGGTGGATGTTTGCGCGGATTTGTCTTTAGCTCAGCGAGCGCGTAGTCGCGCCATCGCCTTTGAGGCCTGTCGCTGGCATTTGCGCTGGCGGTCGGCGCTGGATTTGCTGCTTAGCAAAAAACTCAAAGATCGAGATCAAATTATCGCATCCATTGTGGTGTGTGCCTTGGTTGAAATCGAACAGCTAGAGACTCCTGCACACGCCGCCGTAGATAGCTATGTCAATTTGACCAAAGCGCTGGACATGGCGCGCGTGCGCGGGCTGGTGAATGCGGTACTCCGGCGTTTTTTGCGCGAGCGCGAGCAGGTGCTGCTCAAAATAGATAAACAACCAGCTGCACAAAGCGCCCATCCACCGTGGTTGTTAGGTCAATTACGCCAAGACTGGGGAGAGCGACGCCCTGATATATTGTTGGCCAACAACGGTCGTGGCCCGATGACTTTGCGCGTCAATCAGCTGCAGGGAAACCGCGCGGCCTACCTGACGCGACTACAGCAAGCCGAGATACCCGCAAAGGCTGGCGTAGGTGACTGGGACGT
>JBMYWE010000383.1:0-2870 GCA_049607125.1 Granulosicoccaceae bacterium
GCGTAGCGGGCAAGTAAATGAATATGTAAAGGGCGCTTGCTTCCCTGACTTCTGGTTATACTGCGTTACACACATGCTGTAGAGGACGACTGCGATGATCAAGCTACACGGATTTGGCGCCAACAACGGCCTGCCGGATGCCAGCCCGTTTGTGCTCAAGGTCGACGCCTATTTGCGCCTGGCGGGCATACCCTTTGAGTCGGTCTCGAGCCTGGATAACATGCAAAAAGCCCCCAAGGGCAAGCTACCGTTTATCAGTGATGGCGAGCAGATTATTGCCGATAGCCGTTTTATCATCGAACACCTCGAGAGCTATCACGGTGTGGATCTCGACTCCCACCTGAGCGAAGAGCAAAAAGCCATCGCCTATATGGTGCAATCAACCCTAGAAGAAAAGCTCTACTGGTGCGCTTTGTACTTTCGCTGGATTGACGAGCCCGGCTGGCAACAAGTGAAACAGGCATTTTTTGGTCGGCTTAGTATGCCTCTCAAGCTAATTTTGCCTTGGGTTGTACGCCGCAGTATGCGTGGTGCTCTCAAGGGCCACGGGATCGGCCGCCACAGCCCTGAAGAGATTCAGCAAATAGCCCGAGAAATTTTCGCGCATGTCGATGCGCTGTTGGGTGAAGGGCCGTATCTGTTTGGTGCCAAACCCTGCAGCGCTGACGCGAGCCTCTATGGTTTTTTGGCCCAATCGACGCTGGCGACTATCCACACGCCAATCAACCAAATAGCCGCGGAATTTCCGAAACTGCAAGCCTATTGCGAAGGGTTTCAAGCCACGCATTACCCCGGCTGAACGCTGAACATTGTTTTAGTAGCGGGTGGCACCATTGCGCGGCACGACCTGCGCGGCCCGACCTTCACACAAGGTGGGTTATCGAATAGGTTTCCAGTATCTTAGGCTGATGATTTCTCAGGCTGTTAAGCTCGTTGCTCTGTGGCGTTGCTGAAACCCGTTTAAATTATTGAAATAGCATTTAGGACATTGACCATGAAGGAGCGGATCTACCGGTATTTTGAAGGTCTGATCGAACCCTACCCACCCGAAGAGCCCACCACCCCGCCAACCGGTCTGTGGGCCTTTTGTTGGCACTACTCCAAAGGCATTTGGCCTTGGCTGGCGCTGCTGGCGTTTTTCAGTGTCCTCGTGGCCGCGCTGGAGATTATGGTCTTTGGTTTCGTGGGCAATGTGGTTGACTGGCTCTCCACTGCCGACCGCGAGACTTTCTGGCAAACCGAGGGTGACACCATCCGCTGGATGTTGTTTATCACAGTGGTCGCCATGCCGGTGGTGATTGTGTTGTGGACACTGGTGCTGCACCAGAGCGTGATTGGCAATTACCCCATGCGCATTCGCTGGCTGGCGCACCGCTACATGCTCGGCCAGTCGATGCAGTTTTACCAAGATGAATTTGCCGGGCGTGTTGCCACCAAAGTCATGCAAACCTCGCTCGCGGTGCGTGAAACCGTGACCAAAATCCTCGATGTCTTTATCTATGTCATCGTCTATTTTCTCGGCGGCATGGTGTTGATAGCCAGCCTCGACCTGCAGCTGGTGCTGCCGTTTGTGTTCTGGCTGCTCGCCTATGTTGTCGCGCTGATCTACTTTTTGCCCAAGATGGCGGACATCTCAAAGCGTCAAGCCGATGCTCGCTCGCTGATGACCGGCCGCGTGGTTGACAGTTACACCAACATCGCCACAGTCAAATTGTTTGCCCACGCCGGTCGTGAGCTCAACTACGCACGCGAGTCCATGGACGGCTTTCTCGATACGGTTCACCCGCAGATGCGTCTGACCTCCGAAATGCAAGTGACTCTCACCCTGCTCAATAAAGCATTGCTGCTCGGCGTGGGTGCAGTAGCGGTAAACCAATGGCTGGACGGCAACAGCTCTGTCGCCTCGGTGGCTGTGGCTGCGGCCCTAGTAACGCGTCTGAACGGTATGGCCCACTGGATTATGTGGGAGACCGCTAGCTTGTTTGAGAACATCGGTACCACCATCGACGGCATGAACACCATCGCGCGCCACCGAGCCGTGCAAGACCAGCCAGGCGCCACAGAGCTCAAAGTAACTCGCGGTGAGATTCACTTCCAGCGGGTGGATTTCAACTATGACAAGCACGGTAGCGTGATGCGCGACCTGGAGCTAAAAATAGACGCCGGGCAAAAGATTGGCCTCATTGGTCGCTCGGGCGCGGGCAAGACCACCTTGATGAATATTTTGCTGCGGCTCTACGACGTCGACGCTGGCCAAGTGACTATCGACGGGCAAGACATCAAGGCCGTGACGCAAGAGAGCTTGCGCTCGCAAATTGCCGTGGTTACCCAAGACACCTCGTTGCTGCATCGCTCGGTGCGAGACAACATCGCCTACGGGCGGCCCGAGGCCACCGACGAGCAAGTGATAGCCGCCGCCACCAAAGCCAATGCGCACGACTTTATTATGAGCCTGGAAGACAGCGAAGGACGCATCGGCTACGACGCCCAAGTGGGTGAGCGCGGCGTCAAGCTCAGCGGCGGCCAGCGCCAGCGTATAGCCATTGCACGCGTGTTCCTAAAAGACGCCCCGCTGCTGGTGCTGGACGAGGCCACTTCGGCCTTGGATTCAGAGGTTGAAGCGGTTATTCAAGAACAGTTGTTTAACTTGATGGAAGGCAAAACCGTGCTGGCCATCGCCCATCGACTCTCCACCATCGCCAACATGGACCAACTCGTGGTGTTAGACAAAGGCGAGATTATCGAGCACGGCAAGCACGATCAGCTTATCGCCAATGGTGGACTGTACGCCTCGCTCTGGAATAGGCAGACCGGTGGGTTTATTCCCGAATGAGTTTTGGGTTTGGTGCAATTGGCGCGGAATAACGGGT
>JBMYWE010000383.1:2880-3097 GCA_049607125.1 Granulosicoccaceae bacterium
CGCACCTTGGCTTGCGTCGTTAATGTGGCGCGTTTAGCAGCTCATTGTAGTTATTAGCGAAGGCAACAATATTGTCTAGGCCAGCAAACTCTGAGGTCTCGTGGGTGGTCGTGATAACGACCGCATCGCAGCCCCCATTTGCGGCAGCTTTGGCACCGGTAACGCTGTCTTCGAAAACTAAGCAATCACGCAGCTCCACGCCCAGCGCGGCGGCGCA
>JBMYWE010000384.1:0-3095 GCA_049607125.1 Granulosicoccaceae bacterium
ATGTGCTCAAAAAGCATTTTGCCGTTATCGGCAGCGCCCGCATGGGCATTGGCCAAGGAAACGGCGAGCAGAGCGTTGGCACCTAGACGATCTTTGTTCTCTGTACCATCGAGCTCGATCATCTTGCGGTCTATTGCCGCTTGATCATTGACATCCATGCCCAACAGCGCATCGCGCAGCTCGCCGTTGACATGATCCACCGCTTTGCGGCAACCCTTGCCAAGATAACGCGCTTTGTCTCCATCGCGTAGTTCGAGAGCTTCACGACTACCCGTAGAGGCGCCGGAGGGCACCATGGCGCGACCCATTTTGCCGCTGCTGAGGAAGATATCAGCCTCGAGCGTGGGGTTACCGCGTGAATCCATGATCTCGCGTGCTTTGATGTCACTAATTTTGCTCATCGGTTCTCCGTGTTCGCCTTTCTAACAAGTGAAAACACCGTTAGCGGCTTTTTGCGTCGATTGGTGAAATTTTTGTCTGTGGACAGCTAGAAGCTGCCGAGCTACGGTGCATTTTAGTGCAGCAAACCTTTAGCCCTGCCTGCACTAGAATGCCCAAGCTACTGTTATCCATACCATTTTACAGCAAATGCACCTGATTTGGCGCTATGCGGCAGAAAACCGAGCACAGGGCCCTCAGAGCAGGCTTTCTTCTAGCGGGGCTGATTTCACCAGTGCGTCCAGTGCTTGCAAGCGCTGCAGCAGGACCTCCATATGGCCCAGCGGCCAAGCATTGGGGCCATCACACAGGGCCTCGGCCGGATTGGGGTGCGTTTCCATAAACACACCAGCCACCCCGACAGCCACCGCCGCACGCGCCAGCACCGGTACGTGCTCGCGGGTTCCCCCACTGGACCCACCCTGCCCACCTGGCAACTGCACCGAGTGCGTGGCGTCAAACACGACCGGACACTCGCAGTCACGCATGATCGCCAAGCCACGCATATCTGACACCAGATTGTTGTAGCCAAAGCTGGCACCACGCTCGCACACCATCAGTTGCTCGTTGCCCACCTCGCGTGCTTTGTCGATCACATTTTTCATGTCACCCGGGGCGAGAAACTGACCTTTCTTGATATTGATCGGCTTATGGGTGCGTGCCACACGCTGGATAAAGTTGGTCTGTCGACACAAAAAAGCAGGCGTCTGAAGTACATCCACCACATCGGCTACTTCATCCAACGCCGTGTCTTCGTGCACGTCGGTGAGAATGGGCAGCTCGAGCTCTGCTTTAACCTTGGCCAGAATACGCAAGCCTTCGGCCATACCAGGCCCGCGAAAGCCCGCACTTGAGGAGCGATTGGCTTTGTCAAAGGAGGACTTGTAAATAAATGGTATACCGAGTTTGGCTGTCATCTCGCGAAGCGATTCAGCTGTACTCATGGCGAGCGCTTCGCTCTCTATCACGCACGGCCCCGCAATCACAAACAGCGGTTGATCAAGGCCGACTTCAAATCCACAAAGTTGCATACTCTAGCCTCTTCCGTTGGCTTTGGCGTGATCCAGCGCAGCTTTGACATAGCCCGTAAACAGCGGGTGTCCATCACGCGGGTTAGAGGTGTACTCGGGGTGAAACTGACTGGCGATAAACCACGGATGATCTTCTATTTCTATCATCTCCACCAGCGGTTCTTCGTCATCTGACATAGAAGAAAACACAAGCCCGGAATCTGAGAGCTGCTTGACGTAGGTATTGTTCACCTCATAGCGATGACGATGACGCTCTACAATGCTATCGCTGCCGTAGACTTCGGCGGAGTGGCTACCAGGGGCAAGCTTGCATACTTGCCCACCCAGACGCATAGTCCCACCTAGATCGGTATCCGAATCGCGCGTTTCCACTTCGCCATCAATACCCTGCCACTCAGTGACAAGAGCAACTACGGGGTGCTCTGTTTGATTGTTGAACTCAGTGGAGTTGGCACCTTCTAGCCCCGCTTGGTTGCGCGCGTACTCGATAACTGCCACCTGCATACCCAAACAAATACCGAGATAAGGCACCTTGTGGGTGCGAGCATATTCGGCTGCACGGATCTTTCCTTCGACCCCGCGTGTGCCAAATCCGCCGGGCACCAAGATAGCATCGAGGTTTTCAAGCTGGCTCAGATCACCTCGCTCTAAGTCCTCAGAGTCGATGTAGTTGATCTTCACTTTACAGCGGGTGTGAATTCCGGCGTGGCTGAGCGCTTCATTGAGCGACTTATAGGATTCGGTCAGCTCGGTGTATTTGCCCACCATACCGATTTCAATTTTGTGCGAAGGGTTGAGTACGGCGTCCACCACCGCGCGCCACTCGCTTAAGTCTGCCGCAGGGGCGTCCAAGCGAAACTTGTTGACTACCAGCTCATCTAGGCCTTCGCGGTGTAGCTCATCGGGCATTTTGTAGATGCAATCTACATCGCGCGCAGCGATGACGGCGCGCTCTTGCACGTTGGTGAACAGTGCTATTTTACGCTTTTCGTCGGCCGGGATGTCGCGGTCACAGCGGCACAGCAACACATCGGGCTGAATTCCAATAGAGCGCATCTCTTTGACCGAATGTTGGGTGGGCTTGGTCTTGAGCTCCCCCGCAGTGGCGATATATGGCACGAGTGTCAGGTGCAGGAACATGGTGTGCTCTGGCCCGAGTGTCACACCCATCTGCCGGATCGCCTCGAGAAACGGCAGGGACTCAATATCACCCACCGTGCCACCTATTTCCACCAGACAGATATCGGTGCCGCCAGCCCCTTCCATCACCAGGCGTTTGATCTCATCGGTGATATGGGGAATGACCTGTACTGTCTTGCCAAGGTATTCGCCTTTACGCTCAGCGCGAATCACATTCTCGTAGACGCGACCAGTCGTAAAGTTGTTTGCTTGGCTTGCCTTGAAGCGAATAAAACGCTCGTAGTGGCCGAGGTCCAAGTCAGTCTCGGCGCCGTCTTCGGTGACAAACACCTCGCCGTGCTGGTAAGGGCTCATGGTGCCGGGATCCACATTTAAATACGGATCCAACTTCAGGAAAGAAACCCGCACGCCTCGGGCTTCCAGCAGAGCTCCCACCGAGGCGGAGGCGATGCCTTTACCGAGGGAGGACAGGACGCCACCCGTTAC
>JBMYWE010000385.1:0-267 GCA_049607125.1 Granulosicoccaceae bacterium
CGGTGGCCTGGGGTTGCGGCCGGTTTGGCGCCAGTTGCCATATCTATATTCATGCCGAAGTCAGCCAGGGGCGGGCTGACGCCATGGCGGCCCTAGGTGCCACCGTCGTCCGCGTCGATGGCAACTACGATGCATCGGTGCGCGCGGCACAGCAAGCCGCCGATGACAACGGTTGGTTTGTGGTCTCGGATACCTCCTACGAGGGCTACACCCAAGTGCCATCTCAGGTCATGGCTGGCTACGGGGTGATGGTGGAAGAGGTGATCG
>JBMYWE010000385.1:277-3091 GCA_049607125.1 Granulosicoccaceae bacterium
TTGGCGGCCGCTGTGGCTGCGCGTTTGGCTCAGACCTGGGGCACTAGAGCTCCGCGAGTTGTGGTCATTGAGCCCGAGGCGGCTGACTGTCTTTTTCAAAGCGCACGCCATGGTCGGCTGACTGAAGTCGATATTCAGGAGGAGTCTTTGATGGCGGGCTTGTCTTGCGGCGAGCCCTCCGTGCTAGCTTGGCAAATACTGCAAGCGACTGCCCGCGACTTCGTGCGCCTTCCCGATACACTTGTTGCTCCTTCCATGTGGCGGTTGGCGAATCCTTTGGGTGATGATGAGCCGGTGGTCGCAGGTGAGTCTGCGGTACCTGGCGTAGCCTGTTTAATGGCGGCGGCCCAACAACCTGAATTAAAGCAAGTTCTAGGTTTGGATGAGCACAGTACGGTGTTGGTTTTTGGCACCGAAGGAGCGACTGATGCTGAAATCTACCGCCAGCTCCTGACTCAAGGCGCAATTTAAATATTTGATACTTAGCTATTTCACAATAATAGGGTGAATTCCTAAGAGTATCGAAGTATTACAAGACCATTAAGCAGTGCTCTGGCGTCGTGATGCTGTTTTCTTGTTTGGCCACTAACATTGTGGTCGCTAACTAAGTCAATCGTTAATCGACGACACTATTGCCACTCAACTAGGAGTGTTACATGTCCGATCACTTAGAAATCGAGCTCAATTACAAGTTGAATCCGCGCACCACCGACAGGCCGTTAATTGGTTTGCTGGCGTTGGCCGAGGACGCCACCATCGAGGCTGATTTGCATGCCTTTCTAGGTGATCTGGATGTCGAGATCCTCACCAGTCGGGTGCGCTGTGATGCCACTATCAACGCCAATACTCTGGCGGCAATGGGTGATCGTCTCGACGAGGCCCTAACCTCTTTGGTTCCCTCCAGTGAGGTGGATGTGATTGCCTACGGGTGTACCTCGGGGTCGATGGTTCTGGGGCAGGAAGCGTTGCAGGCGGCGGTTCATCGCCATCGGCCTAATACGCCGGTAACCAACCCTTTACTCGCCGCCAGACGCTGGATGGAGGCCCATGATTTGCGCCGCCCCGCTGTGTTGTTGCCCTATGTTCAACCGCTGGCAAGCCAAGTAGGTGAGGCACTGGTGGCCGATTCAGCGCGCGAGCTAGCTGCCTTGGGCAGCTTCCAGTGTGACCAAGATCCACAGGTGGTGCGCATAGATCCGCGTTCCATTGTGCACGGCGTCAAAAACCTGCTGACAGGCATCGATGCCGACGGGGTGTTTATCTCCTGCACCGCGCTTCGCCTGAACGGCGTAGTGGAAGAGCTCAGCGAGGGCCTTTCGCTTCCAGTCAGTGGCAGCAACCATGCTTTGGCTGTCGATATTCAACGGCTTTGCGCTTGAACTGATCGCTCGCTTGGGAGAGGTACAATCCGAGGCTTGGGGTATGGCGCGAGTTAATCTCGGATGACGCGAGGCTCTCTGTCCGGGCTCTGGGAGGTGTTGATGCTTGAGCGCAGCAAGGCGCTGTTTGTGCGGGATCAGTTCGAGCCTGCTTAATCTGGCGTGTGGAAAGCTCAGCAATAAGTTGCCTCGGGTGCTGGAAGCTAAGTTGTTGCAAATGAAACTTCGAGACCGATTGCGGTATGATCTGCCTTAAGTACTTCCTAGGGTAGACGAGCGCATGCGCCAGACATCGGGCATCAAATCTCTCAATGCGCTGCAGCGGTTGATGGCCACTCCTCTCGGTGATTTACTCGCGAGGTCTTGGCTCGATCGCTACATTCTGCGCTCACTGGAGCACTGGTTTTTCCCGCTGTCGCGGCTCTGGGCAGCGGCGCGCAAAGCCCATGGTGACCCCCGATTGTTCTTCGATGCTGTGCCCATGTCGGCGCGACACACCAAGTTGGCCAAAGTCGAACGCGCCTTGGCAGATTTCGATCAAAAGCGCATAGCTGTACAGGCCGCCGAGTCGCAGTGGTTGGCAGGGTTTTTTGGTGATCAAGCACCTGCAGAGCAGGAGTTGGTGAGGCTGGAAAACCACCGCCTGGATAGACGCAATGAGTACAACGCCACACGGCGGCATTTCTTCTTTTTGCGCAAACACGTCAACTCTTCGGTCTATCATGCGTTCAGCACGCCCGCGCAAATGCGCGAAATCTACCCAGACGACGAGCAGGCTTTTTCCGCCCGCTTTGACCCGCCCAGTTGCATGCCCGATATTCAGTGTTCGGCGTCTATTCCGACTCAGACGCACCGAGCCTTTTGGCTTCGATTTGATTGCCCCAGCGAGCGTCTGGAGGGGCAGGTGTATGCCAAAGTGCTCGAACCCTTGGGGGTAGAGAACCCGCCGACACTGATCTACGGACACGGCATTGGCGTGGAGTTTGACCACTGGCGCAACTTGATTGACGTCGCTGATCTGTTGCCCCAATTGGGCATTCGGGTTATTCGACCTGAAGCTCCGTGGCACGGCAGGCGCGTGCTCGACGGCTACTACGGCGGTGAGTATTTTCTCAGCAGCGCGCCAATGGGCGGAGCCGATTTTTTTACCGCACAACATCAAGAGTGGGCGGTGCTCATGGATTGGGCGCGTCGCACCAGCTCGGGGCCAGTGGGCATGGGCGGCTGCAGTTTGGGTGCACAATCGGCGCAGATGACCGCCACGCGCGCACGCCACTGGCCTGCGCATTTGCAACCAGACGCCTTGTTGTTGTTGACTCATTGTGCCTATCTTTGGGAGGTCGCGCTGGACGGTGACCTGGCCGACATCTGGGGTTTGCACGAGCCTTTGCTGAAGAGCGGCTGGAGCAGACCGCTGATTGAGCAACAGTTGGCC
>JBMYWE010000386.1:0-3078 GCA_049607125.1 Granulosicoccaceae bacterium
GTAGGCTGACATACACGGTGATGACCAGGCCTTTACTCAGGGTGTCGAAGAGCTTGCTGTAGAGGGGGTCGGTGGAAAACTGGTAGAGCGACCATGCTGCCAACGCGAGCAGGGTGATTAACCACCAGGGGAAGTCCTTGTCTTGCCTGTTGCTTGTGTTGTTGACCATAGCTCAGTGTTTAAGGGCGGTGATTTGGCGGATTCTCGCCTTGACGGAAGGGACTTCGTGTTCGAGTGCGCAGGCCAATAATTGTTCAGCTTCGGCGGCGAGTTCGGGAAATCGTCGAGCCAAGTGGGCAAAACCGCTGTAGGCCCAAGCGCGAACAAACTTGTGCTCGACCAGCAGGCAGTGGCGGCAAAAAGCCTCGAGGGCCGCTTGGTCAGCCGCACCGATGTCTAGTTTGTCGAAGCACTGCAAGGCGTGCAGTTTTGATTCGGCATGGCTCAATTTATCAAGCACAGCTACGAGCTTGGAGGCTTGCAGCCGATGACCTTGCTCGAGGTGGTGTTTGAGCAGCCAAGTGGCTTCAATAAGCGGTGTTGCCTGTCGCAGGCAGCTAAGCAACCGAGCTTGAAAATCACTGTCGTCAGCGTGTGTCCGGTACAGTTGGGCAAGGGCGTCTACGGGCTGCCCTTGCGCGGCCTTCAATGCCTCTTTCAAGCTTATGGTTGGCGACACAGATGGCTGCCTCCGAGTGAGCTACTGGCCCATCTTGTAGTCGAGAAACCATTTTTTGTTCAGGGCATCTAGACTGCCGTCGGCCTGCATGGCGGCAATGGCGGCGTCGATGGGGGCGACAAGCTCTGAGCCCTTGGGGTAGATAAAGCCGAAGTCTTCGGTGCCCAGCGGCCCGCCAACAATTTTGAGTTTGCCCTCGCTGGCGCCGACATAGCCCTCGCCGGCGGTGCCGTCGGTGAGCACCAGGTCAACGTCGTCGTTGCGCAGGGCTTGCACGCCCGCGCCAAAAGTTTCAAAGAGCTTGATACGCGGGTTGGCTTCGTTGCCGTCAAGCACATCGTAGACACCCACATAAAATGGGGTGGTGCCCGCCTGCGCTGCCATGAGTAGCTCTTCATTGGCAGCGAAGCTCGCTGCGTCGTCAAAGCGTTGTTCATCGCCGCGCACCAGCATCACCATCTCCGAGCGCATATAGGGTTGTGAGAAGTCGACCATCTCTTTGCGGTCGTCGCGGATGGTGATACCGGTCATACCGAGGTCAAACTGGCCTTCAGCGACAGCGGGTATCATCGCGTCCCAGCTAATATTTTCATAGCTGATTACAGCGTTGAGGCGACTGGCAATTTCGGCCATGGCGTCGTATTCCCAGCCGATGGCGTCGCCGCTGCTGGGGTCGACAAACTGTAGGGGTGGATAGGCGTTTTCGGTGACGACGACAATCTCGCGTCCCTGCAAGTCGGGCAGTGCCTCCGCGTTGACAGCGAATGCGCAGGTAGCTAAAGCGGCTAGCGCTAAGAATTGTTTCATGGAGGGTGTCCTTGGCGATGATGTTGCTGTGCAGCTTATCGCTGCAATACAGCAGCTGGCAAGCATCCTAGGTTCAAGGGTGTATGCGCTATCGGCTGCCGATATGGCATGATGTATGACGGCCCCCCCTGGAGTACGCACGTTGACTTCTGTCGAAATATTGTTGTTACCAAAAACCACCCTAATATTAGCCAGTAACCTCATTGAACCGTTGCGAGCTGCCAATCGGCTGCTTGCGCAGGAGCATTTTCGCTGGCAGCTGAGTTCGATCGATGGTGAGGCGGTGACCACTACCAGTGGGATGCAATTGGCGGTCGACGGAGCCTTTGACCCCAGAGGAGATCGCGAGACGCCGTTGCTGATTGCCGCCAGCTACGGAGGGCCTGCGCTGTGCACTCCTGCGCTGCGCCGCCAGTTGGTCGCGGCGGCCCATCACCGGCCTTTGATTGGTGCAGCGGATGGCGGGGTTGTGTTATTGGCCGAGGCCGGTTTGCTCAAAGGGCGCAGGGCGGCCTTTCACACGGAAGATGTGGACACACTTTCACCGACCTACACCGATGTGGTGTTGAGCGCAGCGCGTTGGGTTATTGATCGCGACCGAGCGACAGCGCGCGGGGCCGCTCCGGCGCTGGAGATGATGTTGGCCTTGATCGCCCGATGGCGCGATAAATCCGTGGCTGAGGGGGTGGCGCGGTTGTTTGACTACCCACTCAAGGACGTGGTGGAAGATGGCGTGCAGACGCCGCTGCCCTGGTCGGTGCAAGATGATCTCGTATCGCAGGCGATGCGGGCGATGAACGAACACTTGCAAGACCCGCTATCGGTGGAGCAGCTGGCTTCGGTTGTGGGTTGCCCTAGGCGCAGCTTGCACGCACGCTTTAGTCGGGAGCTGCGCATGTCGCCGCAGCAGTGTTATGTGCAATTGCGACTGGGCCGCGCGCGCCAATTGATACTTGAGACCGATTGGCCTGTGGCGGACATTGCCGGGCGCTGTGGCTATGGCAGCAGTGCCAGTTTTGCAAGAGCGTTTCGTGCCCAGTATGGCCACGCGCCGACTCGGGTGCGTGCCAAGCCTATTTAAAGGCACCCACAGCATCCAGCAAACGATCTGCTTGGTTTTTGAGGTTGTTGGTCGCCGAGGCGCAATTTCCCACGAGTTTGGCATTTTGCTGAGTAGATTCGTCCATTTCTCTCATTTCACCGCTCACTTGTTCCACACCGTTTCGCTGATGGGTGTTGGCGGCGTCTATGTCGCTCATCAGCTCAGTGACTTGTTGTACCGAACTGAGCACCTTCTCCATTGTATTTCGCGCTTGATCCGCCAGATCGGTACCGGCTTGAACTCGCTCGACACTGGTGGTGATGAGCTTGTTGATCTGCTCGGCCGCCTCGGCGCTACGCTGGGCCAAGGTGCGCACTTCGCTTGCCACGACAGCAAAACCTCTGCCTTGTTCGCCAGCACGGGCGGCCTCTACGGCAGCGTTTAATGCGAGTAGATTGGTCTGGAAAGCAATGCTATCTATCAGTCCAGTTATCTCGGTTATTTGGTGGGAGCTATCGCTGATTTGCTCCATGGTGTCTACAACTTGGCT
>JBMYWE010000387.1:0-3062 GCA_049607125.1 Granulosicoccaceae bacterium
GCAGGAGTGATAGATGCAATGTAGACCATTGAATTATCGTGTTTTTTGCTGCGGCCTGAGTGGCCGCAGCGAGTCGAGCTAGGGGTTCAATTGCGCTGGATTCTCGACTACTTCATTGACTAGAGCAGCTGCTCACATTCGCGCTACCTAGTGTTGGCCCGAAACTTCTTTAAGTGACGTGGCCAGCCGATCAAACAGTTGATCGAGCTCGTTGGCGTTGATGGTTAGCGGTGGGCATATGGCGACAGAGTCACCTGGCGTTGGGCGCAGAATTAACCCGTTTTGCTGGCACTGGGCCGCTACTTTGACCGCCATCTTGGCCTCGGCAGGGTATTGCTCTTTGCTTTCCTTGTCAGCGACGATCTCAATTGCACCAATCAGACCCACACCGCGCGCTTGTCCCACGAGCGGATTCACCTCAAGCTCTTTCAATCTGGCCAGAAACTGTGGTTCTAGCGCTTTAACGTGCTCGATGAGGTTGCGTTCTTGGTAGATCTTAAGTGTTTCGATCGCCACTGCCGCAGCCACCGGGTGTCCACCGTAGGTATTGCCGGTGCCGAAGGTGCCAAATTGCGTGCTGTATTCCTCGATGGCGTTGTAGACGCGATCGGCGACCAAAATTGCACCGATGGGCAAATAAGCGGCAGAGAGTTGTTTGGCAGTGGTCATCAGATCTGGCTGAATGTTGAAGCGGTCTGAGCCGAACATCTCGCCCGTGCGGCCAAAGCCACAGATCACTTCGTCGGCGATCATCAAAATGTCGTGTTTGCGCAAAATTGCCTGCACGCCTTCAAAATAACCAGTCGGAGGAATCAATACCCCTCCCGCACCCATCACGGGCTCGGCGATAAAGGCGCCGATGGTGTCAGGGCCCTCTGATTCGATCATCTGCTCCAGCGAGGCCACCAATCGCGCGCTGTAATCGGCTTCGCTCTCACCGTCTTGGGCGTATCGGTAGTAATGAGGGGCGTCGGCATGCAACGATCCTTTAGCTGGCAGGTCAAAACCTCCGTGTACATAGGGCAAGCCTGTTAGAGAAGAGCCCGCCACCGTCACCCCGTGGTAGGCGCGTTGTCTGGCAATGATTCTCTTTTTGTCGGGTCGACCCAAGGCATTGTTGTAGTAACTGACGAGCTTAATGGCGGTATCTACTGCCTCCGAACCCGAGTTGACAAAAAAAGCGCGATTGACGCCTTCAGGGGCTATCTCGGCCAGCATCGCTGATAGCACGATGGCAGGTTCAGTTGAGCGATGGGCAAACATATGCGAGTAAGGTAGTTTGGCGAACTGTTGCGCCGCCGCCTCGGCCAAGCGCGGCTCACTGAAGCCCAGACCTGCGCACCACAGGCCGGCCATCCCTTCGATGTAGCGCTTGCCCTGGTCGTCGATGATGTGAATGCCGTCACCGCCCGCAATAACAAAAGGACCCTGCTGTTGGTGAGCGGCAAGATTGGTGTAAGGGTGGAGCGCGTAATCCTTGTCGAGCTGCTCGAGAGTCGGGGTCGACATCATTGTCTCCTAGAGGTGAGAAGCACTGCAGTGTGCAATGTTCATTCGGTGGGTGCAACACGAATTGGCCCCATTTTGGAGCATATTGCACTGCAGCAAAGCCGCGTTAAGCTGGCAACTGCATGGCCGCTAGCAAAGAATGCCGCCTTCCTTGCAAGTACGCCGGAATCGGAGGGTAAATTGGCGCTTTAAGTTTGTTGTTGAGGTTGTTTTAACCTTTTGTTTAAATTAGCTTTTTAGGCATTGCTGAGCCCATCAGCGATGCTTGCAAAGCTGTGCTCCAACGGGAAGCATGTGAAGTCGACTGTAGACGCTGGTAGTGGTGAAAGCGAAGCACACGCGCTAAAAGACATGCGTTCGTTCTACCGTGGCTGCAGTTTAAGCTTTGCTCGGTGGCTACAACAGGGCTCGTCTGCTCAAGTGATCGGCCGCCAAGACGCAGAGTTATTGCCGGTCGATCGGGCCGAAACTCTAGCTAGCGGTGAGCGTCTGGTGTTGCGTGATCTGATTCCTAGTGTGGTGGGCCCTTCGGCGCAGGACAACAGGCTATTGTTGCGTCTGCCCTTGGTGTGTGACGGCCAAGTTCAGGGCTTGGATTTGCTCTTGCTCCCCTCCGAGAGTTTGCCACAGGCACTCTGGCAGTTTTATTTTAGCTGCGATGGCTTATCCGCCGACTGCCCCTCTAAAAAACTGCTTTGGCTATGGCAAGACGGGGTGCAAGTTTTTCCAGCTGACGGGTCGGCATCGGCGGTCGATGGGCGGCGCTTGTATGACGAGCTCCACCGACGCTTGCCTGAGGATGCGCGCGATTGGCTCGGCGGTGCCTCGACCCCAGTCGCTGGGTGTCGTTGCGGGCAGTTTCCCTTGTCTGATGTGGGGCGGGGTGAAGCGGATGTTAGTTGGGGATTGGTGTATTGGTCAGAGCGGCCAGCGCTGGTCCTTTGTTTCGATTTGAAAGTTTCCACTTTATTCGCCCAGGAATCGCTAGCGCCCCCAGACTTTCATCAATTGCTGCAAAGTGCTCCAAACGGAACACTGCTGTTGCACAAAGGTGAACCGGTTTGGGCGAATGCCAGTGCAGCGAGCGTTCTGGGTTTTAGTGATCCTGATGCTCTGCTTCAGCACGAAAACTTCTTGTCGCTGCTACCGGCGGAGCTCGCGGATAGCATGGTCAGTGCTGACCTCCACAGCGAGCCAAGTCTGCAGCCGCACGAAGGTCTGTGGCGCACGCGTAGTGGCGGTTCTTTGTATTTGATTTCGACTGGGAAGGCGGTGCAGTGGCAAGGTCAAGCATGCTATTACCTCAGTCTGAACGATATCAGCCATCGTCACCGAGCTGAGCTCACACAGCTGAAAAACCAGAGACGCTTTCAAGACTTCGCAGAGTTGGCGGCTGATTTTTTCTGGGAGCTTGACACCTCTCTGCGCTTTAATTTTGTATCGCATCGTTTTGAAAACGTCATGCAAATCGCCCCCAAAAACGTATTGGGGCTGTCGATTCGCCAGTTTTATGAACGTTACTTTCCGCAGCCTGCCTCTCCACACTGGCGACG
>JBMYWE010000388.1:0-3046 GCA_049607125.1 Granulosicoccaceae bacterium
ATGCAGACTCGAAATCTGCACGTCCGTTTCGATCAGGTACACGCGGTGCGGGGTGTCGATCTCGCTATCGCAGCGGGCAGTTGCTTTGGATTGCTCGGGCCCAACGGGGCGGGGAAAACCACCACCATCGAGTGTATGGAAGGCATTACGGTACCCTCCGAGGGCGAGGTGTTGTATCGGGGTGGCTCGTTGGATGCGAGATTTGCCGAGCAGGCTGGCATTATGTTTCAGCAGACTGCGCTGCAGGATTTTGTCACCGTGGGCGAGACGCTCAGAATGTTTCATCGACTCTACCAGCAGAGCATGTCGGTGCCGGAGTTGATTGAAGTTTGCAAGTTGCAGGAGTTCCTCGATCGAGAACCGAAAAAACTGTCGGGAGGGCAGCGACAGCGGCTGTTGTTGGCGATTGCTTTGGTCGGAGACCCGCGTATTGTCTTTCTCGATGAGCCCACCACCGGGCTCGACCCACAGGCGAGGCGCAACCTGTGGCAACTTGTGCGCGATATCAAAGCGCGCGGTGTCACCGTGGTCATGAGCACACACTACATGGATGAGGCCTACGAGCTGTGTGATCGCATTGCCATCATGGACCACGGGCTGGTCATTGCCGAGGGCACACCAGACGAGCTACTGAGCAGCATCTTTAGTGATGTGGTGATGCAGCTACCGGTCAGTGATTGGCCTGCAGATCTGGCACTGGAGCGGTTCGCGGCTCATGTTTTGGGCGAGCAAATTCAGCTGATGTCGGCAGATGTCAATCAAAGTATCGCCGCCCTGCTCGAGGCGGATGTTCCGCTACAGCACTTGCAAATCCGCCAGCGCAATTTGGAAGATTTGTTTATCGAGTTGACGGGACAGGAGCTGCGCGCATGAGTTTCCAGCGTTTTTATGCGGTTTTTGTGGCGCGCAATATCGAATTTGTGCGAGATCGTGGCGCCCTGGCTTGGAGCTTTATCTTTCCGTTGTTCATGATTCTGGGCTTTGCTTTTGTCTTCAATGGCCAAAAACCCCTCTACAGTGTGGGGTTACTGGGTCAATCGGAAGCCTCGGTACAAGAGCTGCTGCGATTGGACGAACAACTGGTCGACGTGGTTGAAGTCTCCGAGGTTGCCGATGCACAACGCAGGCTTGGCCGGCACGCTTTGGACCTGCTGGTGGACCCGCAGGCGCAGCACTATTGGGTGAATCCCTTGTCTGCTGAGGGGCAAGTGCTGGAACAATTGATGATCGGTGCTGGCTCTGTGCAGGGCTGGCAGCGCACGCAAGTCAGCGGTGAGGCACTGCGCTACGTAGACTGGGCACTACCGGGCGTGCTCTCCATGAACATGATGTTTGCCGCCTTGTTCGGAATAGGTTACGTGATAGTCCGCTACCGTAAAACTGGTATGCTCAAACGCATGATGGCGACACCGGTAACAGCCGTGGAGTTTTTGGCGGCTCAATTGGCATCGCGGCTTCTGGTAATGATAGCGATCAATATTTTGCTGCTGACGGGCTTGTGGTTTGTGGTCGACTTTCGCTTAGAAGGCAACCCCCTGTTGCTCGCACTGGTGTTTATTCTTGGCGCCACCTCGCTGATAGCTATTGGCTTGCTAGTGGCGGCGCGCATTGCCAATGAAGAACTCGCCAATGGCTTGCTCAACGCAGCTACCTGGCCGATGATGATGTTGTCGGAGGTGTGGTTTTCGATGGAAAATGCTGCGCCGTGGTTGCAAAAACTATCTCTGGTGTTTCCGCTTACCCATATGACAAAGGCCGCGCGAGCGGTGATGCTGGACGGGGCCGGCTTTGTTCAGATACTGCCGCATTTGCTCTATTTAGCGCTTGTCGCCGTTGTTTTTTTAGTGCTAGGTGCGCGGCTGTTTCGCTGGGAGTAAGTGGTGATTCGGTGCCGCGAAATGGGCGCTAACAATTAACTCAGGAGATTGAGATGGGACCGCTCGAAGGGTTGCGTGTTGTCGAGTTTGCCGGCCTTGGGCCAGCACCTTTTGCCGCGATGTTGCTGGCGGATATGGGGGCCGATGTGGTGCGACTGGAGCGACAAGACGCAGACAACTTGCTCGGCATTGACTACGATTTGCTCAACCGTGGCAAGCGCTCTGTCGCCGTGGATTTAAAGTCGGAGGAGGGTTATGCACTGGCCTCTGAGTTATTGTCTCGAGCAGATGTTTTGATTGAGGGTTTTCGGCCCGGTGTGATGGAACGGCTGGAGTTGGGGCCAGCGGAGTGTTGGGAAGCAAATCCCGCGCTTGTGTACGCGCGCATGACAGGCTGGGGGCAGGACGGCCCGTTGGCGAGCAGTGCCGGACATGATATTAATTATATTGCGCTCAGCGGTGCTCTGAGTGCCTTTGGTGAGCAAGACGGTAAGCCGGTGATGCCAGTGAACTTGCTCGGGGATTTTGGCGGCGGCGCACTTTATTTGGCTTTTGGCATTTTGGCCGCCGTGCTTGAGGCCAAAAACAGCGGCAAGGGGCAGGTGATTGACGCCGCCATTTCCGACTGCACCGCTCACCTGAGTACCATGTTGCACGGGCTAATGTTTAATAACCAGTGGCAAGACAAGCGTGGTAGCAACCTGCTAGACGGCGGCGCCCACCACTACAACACCTATCGCTGTGCCGACAATCGCTGGATCTCGATCGGACCCCTGGAGCCCAAATTTTATGCACAGTTTCTCGAGCACTTGGGGTTGAGCGAGGACGAGCGATTTTCCCCCGTTCCCGGCCCAGCGCAATGGCCAGAATTAAAACAAGTACTCGAGCAGATTTTCCTGAGTCGCGAGAGTTCGCATTGGTGCGATTTGCTGGAGGGGACAGACTGTTGCTTTGCGCCGGTGCTCAACCTTGGCGAGGCGCCGCACCACCCGCACAATGTGGCACGGGGCGTGTTTGAAACGCACGACAATTGTGTGCAGCCTGCACCAGCGCCTCGGTTTAGTCGGACTCCCGGCAAGGTTCGAAGGCCCCCGCCAAAACCCGGACAACACAGCCATGAGGTTTTACGAGAGTGGAGAAGCATATATGACTGACAAGCGAGCGCTAGC
>JBMYWE010000389.1:0-3043 GCA_049607125.1 Granulosicoccaceae bacterium
CCTGTACACCCAATTGGGAGTAGAGAACGGCAACATCGCAGCGGAGCAAGACTGTTGGCAGCAAGAAGTTGACTTCGAACCTGAAGAACGTGCGCAGCAAAGCTCCACCGCAGATGTGCTCCAGCATTTAAATTCGAAGATCAATGAGGCTGAAGAATATAGTTTCGAGCCCGCGCGTTACACCGGGGGTTTACCCGGCGCTGAGAAAGGACGCGCTACTCGCGTTGAGTTTGAAGGCGCCAATTGGCTAGCACAGGAATCAGGAACTGCCAGTTCTTGGCGGTGGAAAACAGAGCGCGGCAACCAACTGTTGAGCTTTTCAATGGGGTCCGGCCGACTGACGGTGATGTCCGACTTTTCGCCCTTTTTCAACATGGGCATAGGGCTGCACGACAATGCTTTTGCACTGCAGTCTATTGTCCAAGCGCATGATCCACTGGGCAGGGATATCTGGTTCCATGAGCGGGTGCTCGATTTCCCTAGTCTATTTAGTGTGGTTTGGCTTCGAGCACCCCAGCTGATACTGATTGGCCTGATCGCATTGTCGCTTTGCGTGTGGGCGCTGTTTGCCCGACGACTAGAAGCTTCAGGTGCCAGCCCTAGTGCGCATTCTCAGTTGCGTCAGCAGATATCTGCAATCGCCGCCTACCGTTGGCGTATTGGTGATATGCGAAGTTTTGAGCGCCTGACGCAGCCCGTCGTTGACCAAACTGGTTCTCGCACTGATCAACCATTACACGATAAGCATCACCCAATGCCTCGCTCTAGAGCGTTGTTGGTTGAGGCTGCCCGGTCGCATTGGCATGCGGCCAACCCAACAGCAGGAGAAGACAAGCATGGATAACAATGCGCCAATGGAGATGTCGAGCACGGCATCATCAGCCACCGGGTCGCAGCCTTTGGATGGCTTGCGTCGTCATATGCGTCGCGTGCTGATAGGCCAGGACCAAGTGGTTGAGCAGGTATTGATCTGCCTGTTGGCTGGTGGCCATGCACTGGTGGAAGGGGTGCCTGGTTTGGGCAAGACGCGCTTGGTCAAGGCTTTAGCTACCGCTTGCGGTGGCAGTTTTAACCGTTTGCAGTTCACCCCCGATTTGATGCCTTCGGATATCGTGGGTCACGCCATGTTCAACGCTAGTACCAGCGAATTCAGCTTGCGTAAAGGACCAATATTTGCCAATTTTGTGGTTGCCGATGAAATTAATCGGGCCCCGGCCAAAACGCAATCGGCCATGCTCGAAGCAATGGAAGAGCGACAGGTATCTCTTGAAGGAGAGAGTTTAGCGCTGCCTGCACCCTTTATGGTGCTGGCCACGCAAAACCCAGTGGATCACGATGGTACTTACGATCTACCCCAGGCTCAATTTGATCGCTTTCTAATGAAACTGGTCATAGAATACCCCGCTTTTGAAGACGAGGTAGCCGTAGTTCAGGCGGCGGCCAGCGGTAAAAATCACGAGAGCATTTCGACTACTGAAGTGATCTCGTTGGAATTACTTAAGCGATTACAAGTTCAGGTTGCCACTGTGCATCTGGACAAGGAAGTAGCCGCCTACGCCGTGCGCCTTGCCACGGCGACCAGACAGTGGCCGGGATTGGAATATGGCGCGGGACCTCGTGCAAGCATGGCGTTGGTTGCAGCCGGGCGAGCCCACGCCATATTACAAGCTCGAGACCATCTGTTGCCCGAAGATATCAAGGCCGTGGCGGTGCCAGTATTGCAACATCGTCTGGGGCTCTCTGCTGAAATGGAAATACAAGGGAGCAGTGTGCCGCAAGTGCTGACGCAACTTATTGATTCAGTTGAGGCGCCTCGTCAGTGAGACCAAGTACTCGTCTCTGCACGCTTTTTGTAGCCCTCTGGTTTTTGGCCTTGGCGGCTGCTTGGCTGTCTGTACCCAGCGTTCTGGTTTGGGGGTTCGCCATCTTGGCATTGGGGGTCAGCGCTGTCGATGCCATGATTTTATGGCGTCAGCACCTGCCTGTAGCGCGGCGACAGCTTCCTCAAATGGTACCGGTCAGTCAGCGATTTTTTGGTGAGCTAAATGTGCAGTTCCAAGGCAAGGGCGAAATTCAAGGTGAGTTGGTCGAGCAGAGCCCGGAGGGGATTTGCTGTCAGCAGAGCAGGCATCAATTGACCTTGGGAAACGATGTATTGAGATTAGATATAGAATA
Organism: Granulosicoccaceae bacterium; assembly: GCA_049607125.1. Taxonomy (GTDB): domain Bacteria; phylum Pseudomonadota; class Gammaproteobacteria; order CALCKW01; family CALCKW01; genus CALCKW01. The sequence goes on from JBMYWE010000389.1 coordinate 2,176, forward strand.
CCTTGCCGAGCGGCGAGGTAACGTCCAGTGGCAATGGCTGCAATGGACCGCCAAATCGGCCTTGGGGCTGTGGCATCGTCGAAGTCTTATACCCTGCGCTTCGACGCTGGCTGTCTACCCTGACTACGCCAGCTCCCGGCGGCAGTTGAACATATCTTCAGCACGAAGCATGCGAGAACTCGGTGTGGTCAAGCGCCAACGAGCCGGTGAGAGTCAAGAGTTTCACCAACTGCGCGCTTACCAACAGGGAGACAGTCTTCGCCAAATTGACTGGAAGGCAACCTCGCGCAAGCGACAGCTCATCGCCCGTCAATATGCAGAAGAGAGCAATCAATCACTGGTGTTGATGCTCGATTGTGGTCGCCGCATGAGTCTGCAACACGGACAGCGCCAGCTACTCGATGAAGCTATGGACGCGGCCTTGATGGTAGCGGAGGTGGCGTTGCGACAAGGGGACAAAGTGGCGGTACAGTGCTTTGCTACCGAGGCATTTTACTGGAGCGGTTTGAACCGAACACCCCAGGCGATCAGCGCCATGTTGTCGCAACTTTACAATGTGCACTGTCGCGCCGAGGCGAGTGACTACGTGGACGCTGCCCGTGTGTTGCGCGCCACGCTCAAGCAGCGCAGTACGATTGTTATGGTCACTCATAGCCGCAACGAGAACATGGAAGAACTCAATACGGCGGCAAGGATTCTCGGGAACAAGCATGCGTTTGTGGTGGCCGATATAGGCGACGGTGAGTTGTACCGAATATTGCGCCGCGAACCGCAATGTTTCGATGAGACCTTAACGTATCTCGGGGCGCTAGAGTATCGATCCAGACGAGTGGAGGCACAACGCCAATTGCGTTCCTTAGGTACCGAC
>JBMYWE010000390.1:0-3015 GCA_049607125.1 Granulosicoccaceae bacterium
TCATCATCGTCAGCAGATCCCGAACCATTGCCGCTGACCTGACCCGTGTCGTCGTTGTTTGCTGAGTTGTCATCGCTCCCAGACGAACCGCCGCCACAGCCGGCGAGTAGAGAGCAGGAAAGTAAAGCGATTAAGAAGAGCTTTGGGGGCAACGCTTCTTTTAGTGGCATAACAACTCCTTTGTGTTTGCACATGTGTCCGCTGTTGTACTATTGCAAGCTAAACAGTAGTAATAGTCCTATACTGCCACCAAACTGAAACACAGGTCACTCCCCATTTGCGTTATTTGTGTAAATTTTCTGGTTCAGTGTTAACTAAGCGTTACACTCAGGGTTGATCAGCGATGATGGTCGGCTACAAAAAACAACCGCACTGCTTTCTTCACGGTGGCCGTTGCTTGGTGTTTCGGTAGAAAGATCGGCAGGCAGTTGCGTGATGAATTACATTTCGCACTCACAGATGGCGTTCATGTGTGCCATCTCTCCATCGAAATGGCCACTGAGCCTTGTTACTGCGACTGACAGATGAGCAAGAAAAGAATTTATATCGCCTACACGGGCGGCACTATTGGTATGGCACCCAGCGAGCAAGGTTTTGTGCCCGCCCCTGGCTTGATGGCCAAGCAGCTCGCCGCCCTACCCGAGCTACACCGGCCCGAGATGCCAGAATTTGAGCTGCACGAATACCAGCCTTTGATCGACTCGGCGGAGATGACCCCCGCGCACTGGCAGCGCATCGCCGATGATATCGCGGGTCGCTACGACGATTTCGATGGTTTTATTATTTTGCACGGCACCGACACCATGGCCTACACGGCCTCGGCGCTCTCATTTATGTTTGAAGGTTTGAGCAAGCCGGTTATTGTTACAGGCGCGCAAATACCTCTGGCAAGTCTGCGCACCGATGCCCGCGCCAATCTGCTCAACGCCTTGTTTATCGCCGCTGAGCACCCGCTGCCCGAGGTGTGCTTGTACTTTGAAGACAAACTGTTGCGCGGCAACCGTGCCACCAAGGCCCGTGCCGATGGATTTGATGCGTTTGAGTCACCCAACTTGCCACCGCTCGCGCGCGCGGGCATCCAGATTCGCCGCAGCTCCGTGGCCACACTTGATCCCTGTGGCAACTTTGCCGTGCAAACCATCACGCCGCAGCCGGTGGCTGTTGTTACCCTCTACCCTGGTATCAGCGAGCAGTTGATCGCTCACGCGCTGCAAGCACCGGTGAAAGCGCTTATTTTACGCAGTTTTGGTGTGGGCAATGCGCCACGCAGCCCCGAGCTGCTGCAAATTTTTGCCGATGCCCGCGATCGGGGGGTGTTAGTACTCAACCTCAGCCAGTGCCACGCCGGACAGGTGGCCATGGGCAGTTACGCCACCGGCAGCGCGCTCGCGCAAGCCGGTGTGACCAGCGGCTCGGACATGACACTCGAGGCGGCGCTGGCCAAGTTACATGTGCTGCTCAGCCGCGATATCAGTTTTGACTCTCTGCAAACTTTGGTGCAGCAGAGCCTTCGCGGTGAACTCAGCCCGGTGCCCACGTGATTAAAATCAACGAGCAAATCAGCCTTGCTGAGTGGGAATTGAGCGAATCTTTTGTGCGCGCCAGTGGCCCGGGCGGACAGCACGTCAACAAGACCTCAAGCGCTGTGGAGCTGCGCTTTGAAGCCGAGCGCTCTCCAAACTTGCCTGCGCACGTGAAAACGCGGCTGCGTCAGCTGGCCGGTCGACGCTGGAGTAAAGACGGCGCGCTGCTTATCACAGCTGAAGAACACCGCAGTCAGTTGCTCAATCGCGAAGCCGCCCTGCGCAAACTCAGTGAGTTGATCAATCAAGCCTGCCAGCGTCCCAAACGTCGCATAGCCACCAAACCCAGCCGCAACAGCCAGCGGCGGAGAATGGATGCCAAAACCGCTCGGGGCGCGATAAAAGCCAAGCGCGGTCGCGTGCGCGACGACGATTAACGCCAGAACGAGCAGAGCAAGGATGCGCCGATTAAAACACTCTCTCATCATTCTCAGCGTGATTGTTGCAGCGCTGTGGGTGGTTAATAGTTCAGTTTGGGTTGGCACTGAACACCATCGCACACGTTTGCTTGCCCATCGCGGCGTGCATCAGGTGTATGCCGGCAAGGAACGCCATCGCGACACGTGCAATGCCAGTTCGGTGGCGCCTATTGTCCACCCTTTTATCGCCAATACACTGGACTCTATGTCGGCCGCTTTTGCGCACGGCGCCGATGTGGTGGAGCTTGATGTGCACTTGACCCCCGATGGGGTTTTTGCCGTCTTTCACGACTGGACACTGGGTTGCCAAACCGACGGCGAAGGCGTCACCCATCGGCAAAACTTTGCGTATTTGCAGTCCTTGGACATCGGCTACGGTTATAGCGCAGACGCTGGCAAGAGCTACCCTTTGCGCGGTAGCGGCGTGGGAAAAATGCCATCGCTAACAGAGGTATTGCAAGCCCAGTTAGGCGGACAGTATCTAATCAACTTCAAAAGCAGGCGGGCCGAAGAAGGTGACGCTTTACATAAGATGCTGCAACGTAACCCCAGTTTTGGCAGTCAAATTTTTGCGGTCTACGGGGGCGCTGAGCCGGTGCGGGCTCTGCGGCAACGACAGCCAGAGATGGCTGGCTTTGATCGGGATTCGCTGAAGCAGTGCTTCACTCGCTACTTGGCATTGGGGTGGAGCGGTTATGTGCCGCACGCATGTCGACAGGGGCTGCTCGCCGTGCCTGCCAATTATGCGCCGTTTCTCTGGGGTTGGCCGCACCGCTTCACCCAGCGCTTGGCCAAGCTCGGTACCGACGTGATTCTCTGGGGGCCTTACGACGGCTCTGGCTTTTCTAGCGGCATAGACCAACCAAGCCAACTCGCGCTGATACCCGAGCACTTCGATGGTTTGGTTTGGAGCAACAAGATTGAAGTGCTCGGTCCACTGATAGGTGCCCATCTCGACTAAAGGTTAAGGCGCAAGCTAAGCAAGCGCTCCAGCTACCCAAGAAATGTGGGGC
>JBMYWE010000391.1:0-3007 GCA_049607125.1 Granulosicoccaceae bacterium
AATCCCGGAGGCAGATTCCAAGCGAAGAAACCGCCCGATTGTCGTCTCTGGTTTTTTCTTTGGCTGGCTTGATTCCATTTGCTTGTTTTATCCTTTTGCGGCTCTTTAGAGGGTATCCATTGCTGCGGTTAACGACAAGCCCCAGAACTGGATGTTTTTGTTTGTTTAAGTCACTTGGGGTTTGAGTTGCTGGGCTTGCTAGAGTTCAACTTTGCGTGTATACAGATAGGCTCTTTTAATAAGCGTTATATCCCATCCGAAGGCGCTGGTTTCCAAGGCCGCTTTTAAATGAGGTATATTGGAGGCTTCGTCGGCGATGAGCAATTGCCCGTCCAACCGCAGATACTTGATGAGCCTAGATAAAACAGCTGATTGTTGAGTTTTGTCTAGCATGTGCAGGGTTCGGTCGAACAGAAGAACATCAAATTGTTGCGGCGGAGTGTAAGTAGAGATATCGGCCACAACGCCGGTGATCGCCAAGGCCTCTTGTTGTGCCGTGTGGTTTAAATCTTCGATTCCGTGAGGCGCGAGATCAACCCCTGTTACGGTGTGGCCCAATCTAGCCAGATGCAGGGCATCTCTTCCTTGTCCACAGCCAATATCTAATATCTCGAGCGGAGCACTGCCTAAGGCCGTAAAGGCTTCTATCAGAATCGGTGTGGGTTCACCCAGGGCGTCCTTCGTCTGCGCATACAGTGCGTCGTAGTCGTAGGGCATAGCTAGCTCGCTTCTTAAATAAAATGTTCTACTGCTTCTACCAGACGGCTGACGCCGATCACCTCGATGCCCTTGGGCAACGGTTTGGGGATATTGCGTTTAGGTACGATGGCGCGTTTAAAACCCTGCTTGGCGGCGGTGCGCAGGCGGTCTTGGCCATTGGGCACCGGGCGTACCTCACCGGCCAGACCAACCTCGCCGAAGGCGATGAGATCTTGCGCAGAGGGGCGATCGCGCAGTGACGACAAGCAGGCCAAAATAGTCGGTAAGTCGGCGGCCGTCTCGCTGACCCGCACGCCGCCCACGGCGTTGACGTAGACGTCTTGGTCACCCATGGCAATGCCGCCGTGTCGGTGCAACACGGCGAGTAGCAGGTTGAGCCTTGCGCTGTCCACACCCACTGCCAGACGGCGAGGGTTGCCGAGCTGAGAGTCTTCGACCAGGGCTTGTATTTCTACCAGCAGCGGTCGGGTGCCCTCCATGGTGGCCATAATCACTGAGCCGCTGACAGGTTCCTCGTGGCGTGAGAGAAAAATAGCCGAGGGGTTGCTGACGGCAATCAGACCGCGCTCCTCCATGGCGAATACTCCCAGCTCATTGACGGCGCCAAAGCGGTTTTTGACCGAGCGAATCATGCGCAGGCGGCTACCGGCTTCGCCTTCAAAATACAAGACTGTGTCTACCATGTGCTCGAGAACACGCGGTCCCGCGAGCTGACCATCTTTGGTCACGTGGCCCACAATCAGGAGTGCTACACCCGTCTGTTTGGCAAAGCGCACCAGTTGCGCGGCGCTCTCGCGCACCTGCGAGACTGAGCCCGGAGCCGCCTGCAATTGGTCGCTGTAGATAGTTTGGATGGAGTCGATCACCATGATCGGAAAGTGCTTCTCGCGGCCGATAGAAACGATGCGTTCTACACCGGTTTCGGCCAGCAATTGCATGTTGTCGGCTTGCAGTGAGAGGCGTTCGGCGCGCAGCTTGACCTGTTGCAGGGACTCCTCACCGGTGACATAGAGGCTGCCAGTGTCGGTGGTCATAGCAGCCAGCACTTGCACCAGCAGGGTGGACTTGCCGACACCTGGATCTCCACCAATCAATGTGACGGAGCCTGGCACTAGGCCGCCGCCGAGCACACGGTCGAGCTCGGTGTTGCCGGTGGGCAGACGGGTGGTAGAGCTGACCGCCACATCGGCTAAGCGCTCTATCTTACTCGCTTGCCCCGCATATCCCGCGTGGCGTGCGGCGGCTTTGGGGTTGGCGGGTGCAGGGGTCGCAACCGATTCTTCAAGCGTGTTCCAGGCGTTACAGTCGGGACACTGCCCCGCCCATTTGTTGGACTGGCCGCCACAGGCGGTGCATTGATAGATAACTTTGGCTTTGGCCAAGGGGGTAGCTCCGTGGGTCTTGTGGGGCGACCATTAGCTGGTCAACTGCTGGTTATGATAACAGTTATTTCAAGGGCTGAAACGCAGGGCTTGGAAGGTCTACAGCCTGCCGAGAGTCTGTGGGGGTTAAACCTTTATTTTGTAACTTAGATCCTGCGCTTCGTCTCCCGTCATGCCCCTGAAGCCCCATTGATAAGGTTGCTGCTCTTTGATGGTAATTTCCACGTCGACAGGGTCCAGCGCCAATTGCTGTTCCAACGCGACAAAAAGTGCTTTGATTAGTGCTTTTTGTGTCTTGGGTTTTCTGCCTGCCATCATGTTTATTTCGATGACGGTATACGATTCGCTGCGTCCACCGGGGCAGTAAAAATTTGATTTTTCCAGAGGGATGAAACGATGCGCTCGTTTGTCTTCCGGCATGCCCAATATCTCTTGCATGCAGCTGTGTATAAGATCGGACAGCTGCGCTTTTATTGGGTTGAGCTTCTTATCGATGCCGTAGACAACAATCATACTTTCTCCTGAATCCGCGAGCTATTGGGCAGGGCTACGCCAATGCTCGCCTGGCCAAAATTTACGTCAATTCAATTTTAAGACGAGCTCTCTAGCAACGTGGCGCTTGCAGCGCGCTCTTTAGCGTGCGCAAAGACGCTGGGACGATGAGCTTATGAACAGGCGTCACGAAAAACATGTACACCTTGCCCAAGGTATTGTTGGTATGAACAACAGTGCTGGCTTGCACTAGCGCCTGCTCGCCATAAGGCTGTACCAGCACAGAGACTTTGGCGTGCAGGTGTTTGTCCTTGTCCTCAAGAATGACTTCTTTTTCGCTGATTGAGTGAATCGAAAAAATACCCACCCTGTCTCCCACTTGGTATTCATCGATAGGGCGGTTGTCGACTTCG
>JBMYWE010000392.1:0-2989 GCA_049607125.1 Granulosicoccaceae bacterium
AATATCTTGCGTGAGCGCACGCCCCAGTCATTGATGATTTCCAGCACGCCTTCGATCCCGCGAAGCTCCGAAGCCAGCTCTGCGGACAATTTTTCCAAGCCAGCTACTTCTGGACCGGAGAGACGTATTTGCACCGGATAGCTCACGGGTGGCCCCTGCGACAGACGATCCACCTTATACTGTGCGTCCGGGTAGTTCGCCGCTATGGTCGCTGCGGTAGCGGCTATTGCACCATCCAAGGCCGAACCATCACTGACGTTGACCAGCGCTGTCATGTGCGCGGCATCAGATTGCCCCGGGGAATAACCCAACTTAAAGGCAGGCGCAGAGATACCCACGTATTGCGTCCAGTTGGTGATCCCTGCAGACACGGCTTCGTCGCTAGCAAACCACTCGTTCATATCTAGTGCTATACGTTCAGGCACCGAGATATCAACCCCTTGCGGCATATCTAGCTCTACCGTAAACAAAGGTTCGTCCGAAGGAGGAATAAAGACATTAGCCACCATGCCCATGGCGATGGTCATGGAGTAAAAGAGAGCCGCAGCCACCAAAATGGTGACAAAACGCATTTTTACAGCACCAGAAACCAAAGCGCGATAACTGCGCATCCAAGTACCTTCTTCTCCGCCGCTCGCTTGACCCGCTGGCAACATCAATCCCCCTAATAAGGGAACGACCGTCATAGACAAGCCCCAAGAGACGGTCAAGGCAATCGCGACAATATAAAATATGGATGCACAGAACTCACCGACAGCCGATTCCGCCAGTGCGATAGGTAAGAAAGCAGCAATGGTGGTTGCGGAGCCAATCATCAGGGGGATGCGCATCTCGCCGGCCACCGCCGCCGCCGCCGCCAGCCGACCCTCACCTCGCTGCAATCGGAGCTGAATCGATTCTGCTATAACGATACTGTTATCTACCAGCAAACCCAGCGCGATAATCAAACCCGATAGAGATACCTGATCAATGGCCATTCCCAGCCAATTCATCGCTGCTAGGGTAATGGCGATTGTCACCGGTATCGAAGCGGCGATGATGACCCCCGTGCGAGGCCCCAAGAAAAGCAATAGCACTATGCCAACAATCAACACGGCTTGTAAAATACTGCTGACAAAGTTGTTGACCGTGAGCTCGACAAAGTCTGCTTGGAAAGCTGTTTTGCGTATTTCCATGCCAATTGGCAACCGGGCTTCCACATCAGCAAACAGCTCATCCAGTCGCTCGCCTAAGACAAGAATATCACCGCCTTCCCGCATGCTGATGTTGATCGACACAGCGGCCTCGCCTGAGGCAAAAACCAACTCCGACGGCGGATCAGCCAGCACCCGACTCCCCTGGGCCAAATCCTGGATTTGAAAAAGATCACCTGCGGCGTTGCGCAACACCGTGGTACGCAAAGCTTCAATCCCGGAGAAATCACCCGTGGGCTCTAAGCTAATGCGCTCATTGCCCACCAACATCCGTCCACCCGAACTGATGATATTGGTATCGCGAATCGCATTGGCCAACTCGTTCGCCGTAAAACCCAGCTCACGCAATTTGGCGTCACTGTATTCAACGTAGATGGTTTCATCGCGGATGCCCTGAAACTCAACCTTGGCAACTTCATCGATGCCCAAAAGCAGATCGCGGATGTCCTCGGCTTTGTCTTTGAGCTCTGGAAAGCTATAGCCTTCGCCGCTGAGCGTGTACACCGAGCCAAAGACATCAAATTCATCATCGACAACAGGCCCAATCACGCCGGCGGGTAGATCTTGTGCGGCGTCGTCGACCTTGCGCCGCAGATCGTCGAAGATGGGCCGCATGTTGGTGTAGCTCTCTTTGTAGTTCGCCACCACAATCGACATGCCGTTGCGCGACGTGCTGGAGACGTTATCCAACTCCGGCATTTCAACTATTTTTTGCTCTAGGACCGAGCTGACCAACTCTTCCATTCGCTGAGCATTAGCACCGGGGAGTTGGGTGATGATCGTGGCGTTTCGGATTGTAAAGTCAGGGTTTTCCTGTTTTGGCAAGTTTATGTAACCCTGCACACCCACCAAAGACAACAACACCACAATGGTGAGCGATACTCGCCGATTGTCAAAGACCCATTCAACCATCGACATCAGTTCACTCCACGATAGAGAGTGACCTTCAATCCGGGCGCGACTTTAGTCATTCCAGCCACAACTACCCGCTCCCCTGCTTCCAGGCCATTCAAAACCTCGAGCCCCTCGTTGCTGAGCTCTCCAGGCGTCACCGATCGGCGGGCAATACTGTAGTTTCCGTCTGCGCTTTCTTCCGCCATGTACACAAACGCCCCTTCGGCATCGGACAACACGGCATTGGCCGGGATGACAATTCTATTTTCTTCTGCCGATAGCTCTATAGTCAGCGAGCCAGCCATCCCGACCCGCACGGCGTCAGAGGGATTTTCCAGTTCCGCTTCGATGGCATAGCCCGAGCTGTCACCAGTGCTGACCGCCACTTCCACAATCTTTGCCGTCAAACTCTGGTTGTTTGTACTCAGCCTAGCCTGAACCTCCATCCCCAACTCCACGGCGGTAATCAAACTTTCCGGCACGGTACTGCGAATCCGCAATTGCTCGCCGCAGGCGATGCTGACCACCAACTGTCCGGCACTGATGTTTTGATTCACCGAGACAGGCAGGCTCTCCACCTGGCAGCGGTCACTGACATTGTGCAACTCGGTGTAACTGAGATTGAGCTGAGCAGCGTTGAGGCCCTCTCGAGCAACCGCTAGGTTTGCACGAGCCGACGCGGCATTGGCCTTGGCATTTTCAAGGTCTGACAGGCTGGCGGCCTCCGTGGTGTAGAGCTCACGAGTGCGCTGATAACTGGAATCAGCGTTGCCAGCATTCGCCCGCGCCTGCGCCAGTTGCGCCCGCGCTTCTTTTTCTGTCAATCGATAGCTTTGATCGTCGATGACAGCCACTAGATCTCCCGCCATGAGCCTATCACCCACCTTCACAGGTAGCTTGAC
>JBMYWE010000393.1:0-2989 GCA_049607125.1 Granulosicoccaceae bacterium
CGTGCGCTGTTAGATCAGTACTCAAGCTACAACATGCCCAATGTCAATGTGGCCCGTTACCAAATGGCGCTGATTCAATTGCAGCGCCGCTTGATGCGCGACCAGGCCATGCAACAAAAAATGCGCGATGGCATCGCGCAAATTCAAAATCTGCGCGAAATGAACGGCGACGAAATGTCCCAGACTGTTATTGGTCGTATCGCCTCGCTCTACCAAGAAACTATCAGCCAGCTCACACCCCGAGTGATCGTCAAAGGCAAACCGGTGTATTTGCAATCACAAGATCGCTCAGAGTGTATTCGAGCACTGTTGCTCGCCGGCATTCGTGCGGCAGTTCTCTGGGAACAAGCCGGTGGCTCGCGCTGGTCCTTGCTGTTCGGGCGGCGCGCCTATCTGGAGTCAACGCAGGTTATTTTGAAGACCTTAAACAACGAACCCGCCTGAAGGCGGGTTCGGTTCTGCAGTCTGCAATAGACTAGAGGCGAGACTCAAAAAACACTAGCCATCTAAATCCAATTGCGACAAGGGACTGGCATAACTGATCCAACTGGCAATGGCGACTCGGTCGGCGACACTGCGCACCAATTGCAACTCTTCATTGGCCGACTGCAGCTGGTCGTGGAGGTCCTCAACTTGACGATCGTGCAGCGCATCTACACTCAACACCCCAGCGCTGACCAACAGACGAGCATGCTTACCGTCCATGCCGGGCACGCGTAGCAGATCGGCCATCGTGCGCCACTCACGCACTTGATCGACATCTTGCTCGAGCGCAGTCGAAAGCAAACGCAATTTCGACTCGCCCTCACTCTCGCGCAATAAATCGTAGGTAGTGCGGATACCGACATCGCGCATCATATGCAGAGCTCGATCACTCACCCCTGGCAGGTCAGCCACGCGGTATTCCCCGCGCATTTGGCGACTCTCGCTGGTGGCAGCAGGAGCCACCGCTGCGGCCGCAGCCCCGGCACTGACGGCAGAGGTGGCGACTTCGGCACCACTGGAGGGCTCAGCTTGTGCCCCCATCGCCTGCATACGCTTCAAACGAGCTTGCAGCTCGTTGCGTTCGGCTTCTATGCGGCCCAACTGCAAGGAGAGATCTTGTTCACGGTTTTCGCTACCGTCACCAATTAATTTTTTAAAACCCCAACCGACAAAAAACCCTATGGCACAAGAAATCGCCAGCAGTGCGATCATCTCTCCTATGAGATACGTCATGCCCATCTGTGTTACTCCCCAATCACTCTAAATTCAATACGACGGTTTTCGGCCCGACCCTTTGCCGTTTTGTTGCTGGATATAGGCCGTAGTGGCCCGTAGCCGCGTGCGTCAAGCCGCGCCATATTGATTCCTTTCTCAACGAGATAGTCCTTCACAGTCTCAGCACGCTCTCGGCTGAGACGCAGGTTCAACTCAGCGTCACCACGAGAGTCGGTGTATCCACCTATTTGTACCTTCGCCGAGGGACAACCAGCCAAAATTTCGGCCACCCCATCGATAACCGCAAATGCATTGTTCTGCAGGCTGGTCTTGGATTTTTTAAACTGCACCTTCTTGCCTTGCATATACTCGGCTACCTCCGCGTCACACTCCGCTGGCGAGACCAGCGCAATGGCGCTCACCGCACCCGTCACGTCAAACTCGGTACGCCACACCACATCAGTGGGAGTCAGTTCCACCAGCATCTGCTTGATCGCTTCCTGATCAGCCTCAGATCCCACAACACCGACCACCGAGAGCTTGTTGTTCATCAACTCAGCCGACCCGCTTTCCATCTTTCTCAATGCTTTAGCGGCAGCATTGACCGTATCTGCCCAATAAACCGGTAATTCTCTTGAACTATCTGACTCCATTGACACATTTTGGCCACCGTAGTCAGCGCTCAGCCTTGCAACGATGGCGTTGCTGACCCCATCAAGCGATGGCCGATCGCCTCTGATCGCCAGTTTACCGTCGCTGACAACTAGTTGTGTTTTCCAGAAAGCGCCATCGAACTGTTCGGCGACCTGTAAATCTGGGGCACGAGTGTTGTCTTTAGTCTGCTGTCGAAACTGCTCTTCGCTCAACCAAGTAACATCAACCACGCCGAATACCTCTGTGGCAATGGCGACAGACTTATCTTTGAACTCTAGATCGCCGCTCAACTGCAGTTGCCGACCATCCGCTTGAACTTTTACCTGTTGGTCGATTCCGGCGGCGGTCAACAACTGACGGGTACGCGTTTCAAGGTCTTTTTCGATCATTGGCGCGCGCAGAAAAACCGCATACATCGCAACACAGACCAAGGCAATGAGGCCTCCGAGGGCCAAAATAATTCTTCCCATAAAATTGCTTTCGCACTCTATCAGTTGACCACGGCAAGATTGCCAGTCATATCATATGTAGTTGAGGCCATGCGCGCCATTCAATTGAGACAGACTCACGCGCGCTAAATCTAAGCGACGGCTCGGGTATCGGCGCACCAGCCAGAGGTGAATGCCAGTCGAACCCCAAGTGCTACGCCGTCCCCAGATTGTATCTCATATTGGAGACCCGCAATAATAGGGCCGATTTTGCCCTGCACGAGTTAATTGCGCACTTTACAATGAAGCAAGCATGTACTGTCAGAGATAGGTGATTGATGCTGCGACAGTATCTTAAGCGCCTGAGATACCAATACGTGGCAGCAAAACACCCCAAAACGAGCCATTTCTTGGTCAATTCGCTCGACTACGGTGAAGTAGAAACCACGTTAAAACTGCCACCGGAGAACAACCCGTACTGGCCAGCCCGCTCTTCCAATATCTCGGCTAGGCGGTAGTAAGCCGCTCGGGTCATTCGGCCTGCAAGCCCTACCCGAATGTCTGCCCGTGGCGCCCGCTGGCCTTCTTCGCTATAGAGGCGGTTGGAGGTATTCACCAGCGCGTGTTCACCCAGATTACTGCACACGCTTAACTGCTGCTCAGGGCCCGGATTGCTCAATTCCCAGTCAACAATCAAAAACGGCAGG
>JBMYWE010000394.1:0-2981 GCA_049607125.1 Granulosicoccaceae bacterium
GTCACCTCCACCTCAATGCCCTGCTCCTTGGCCTCTATTTCATTGAGACCAACTCGCGCCACTTCGGGTTCGGTAAAAGTGGCCCAGGGGATGACTCGGTAGTCGACCGCAAATTTTTTGAAAGTGCCGAACAGCCCATTGACGGCCGCATACCACGCTTGGTGCGAGGCAGTGTGGGTGAACTGATAAGGCCCAGCCACATCACCTACCGCAAAGATATTGGGAAAGTTAGTGCGCAGGTATTTGTCAACGGCGATGGTGCCTCGTGGTGTCAGCTCCACGCCCAGTTCTGGAATTCCGGCCACGCTACTGCGGGGCTTGCGCCCCACCGCGACCAATATTTGATCAAAGGGAATCTCGACCGCCTCGCCGTTGCGTTCACAAACCAGGTATTTCTGACCGTCGACTACTTTGGCCGATTGCGCCTTGGTGTCGGTCATCACATCGACGCCTTCAGCAATCAACTGTTGTTGCACCAATTCGGAGACCTCCTGGTCTTCACGAATTAAGATACGAGGCAGCATTTCAATTTGTGTGACGTGGCTTCCCAGCCTAGCGAAGGCCTGCGTGAGTTCAGAGCCAATGGGCCCTCCTCCTAGCACCACCATCCGCTCGGGCTGCTCGCGCAGGTCCCAAACATTATCGGAGGTGAGATAGCCGGTTTCTTCCAGGCCGGGAATGGGCGGTACAAAGGGCTCTGCCCCTGTGGCCAGAACAATAGTGCGCGCAGTTAAGGTTTGCTCACCAATTTTTACTTCCCAGGGGGAAATCATTATGGCCTCACCTTGAATGCACTCGACGCCTAAACCAGTGAATCGTTCCACTGAGTCGTGCGGTGCAATGTCTGCCACCACGCGCTGAACTCGCTCCATGGTGGCGGCAAAATCTGTCTCTACGCTCGCGCCAGACATCCCGAACTCTTTGTGGCGCTGCACATGGCTTACAAATTTTGCCGACCGAATCAGTGCCTTGGAGGGCACACAGCCCGTATTCAAGCAATCGCCGCCCATCTGGTGTTTTTCAACCAGCGTAACTTTAGCCTTGACCGCGGCTGCGATGTAGGCGGCGACCAAACCACCAGAACCAGCACCGATGACGATGATATTGCGATCAAAAGTTTTGGGCTTTTGCCAGCCTTCGTACACCTGTCGAGCTTTGAACATATCGACCACCCACTTAGCGATTAAGGGAAATATGCCCAACAGGGCAAAAGAGAACAGCAAGGCTGGCGACAAAGCTTCACCAGGAGAGGACAGTTGCGCCAGCTGCGTGCCAGCGTTGACGAATACAAAGGTGCCCGGCAGCATACCCAGCTGACTGACGATATAGAACACGCCCGTGCTGATGGATGTCAAACCCATCAATAGATTGACGACAAAAAACGGGAAGGCTGGCACCAAACGTAGCGTAAACAAATAAAAGGCGCCGTCTTTGGCTATGCCCTCATCGATGGGCCCGAGCTGTCGGGCAAAGCGCGATTTCACGCTGTCGCGTAGCAAGTAGCGCGACACCAAAAAAGCCAAGCTTGCGCCAATGGAGGAAGCGAAGGAAACCAACAACAGACCCTTCCAGAGACCAAACAGCGCGCCACCGAGCAAAGTCAGAATAGCGGCGCCCGGCAATGACAGGGCTGTCACTGCCACGTAAACCAAAAAATAGACAGCCGACGACAAAAAAGGCGCTGTTGCCACCTGATCGGCCAACGCTTGTTGTTGGCTCTTGATATACTCGAAACTAAAAAAACGTTCGGCGCCCAAGAGCCAAAACGCAGCAATACAGGCGGCGACTACTGCCAAGACAATCAGTTTTTTCTTGTCCATCAACAATTTCTCTGCTCGATGAGCGACACCCAAAGCGCCACTGCATCATGACTACTGCTCAACCTACGATTATTCGCCGATCTTGCACGGAAGAGCGCAACTTACACCCAAACCCCATCATCAATCGGGTGTTCAATACCCGTGGAGTTGACAGCGATGACCCAATAGACCATCGCTTGCGCGACTTATTTAAACCCGATGACCTAAGCGGTCTAGATAGAGCCAGCGAAATTCTTGCCGAAGCAGTCGCAACTAAGCGTCGTATAACAGTCGTGGGCGACTACGACACTGATGGCGCAACTAGCACGACACTAGCTATTACAGCGCTCAACGCCTATGGCGCGCAATGCGTGGATTTCCTAATACCGAACCGATTTGACATGGGTTACGGACTGGGGGTCGAGTTGGTCGACGCCGCCATCGCTAGAGGTGGTGAGCTTTTGCTCACTGTAGACAATGGTATCAGTAGTCTCAAGGGGGTCGAACACGCCAAGGCACTGGGCCTCGACGTGGTGATCACCGATCACCACTTGCCGGGTGAGCAGCTCCCTATCGCCGACGCGATAGTCAACCCAAACTTAGACGATGACAGCTTTCCCAGCAAAAACCTAGCCGGAGTGGCTGTCATTTTTTACGTCATGACTGCAGTGCGCCGATGGCTCGATCAGAGAAACTGGTTTACAGAGCAAGGTATCTCCCCACCCAACCCCGCCGACTGGCTCGATCTGGTGGCACTGGGCACCGTCGCAGACTTAGTTCCACTCGATCGCAACAACCGCATAATGGTCGAGCAGGGCCTTCGACGCATACGAGCTGGCAAGGCGCGACCGGGTATAAACGCCTTGCTCGAGATCGGCAAACGTCGTGTCGAGACAGTGGTCGCCAGTGACTTGGGCTTTGCCGTAGCGCCCAGACTAAACGCCGCTGGACGACTAGATGATATGCAGCTGGGCGTGCAATGTTTGCAAGAACGAGACAACGCGCGCGCGCGCCAACTCGCCGCCGAGCTCGACGCTCTCAATTTGGCACGTCGAGAGATCGAATCCGATATGCACCACACCGCTTTGGAGGCAGTCGCCAAACTGCAATCAGCGCTCGACGGTGCTGTGCCGCCGTTGATCTGCCTCTACGATGCCGCTTGGCACCAAGGCGTATGCGGCA
>JBMYWE010000395.1:0-2968 GCA_049607125.1 Granulosicoccaceae bacterium
AGCTGAATGTCCCTGACATCGAAGCCACCGAAGCGCTGGCGCTGAGAGGGGGCCTGCTGGTAGACGTGCGTACCGACGACGAGCGCGCATTGTCGATGCTGCCAGGTGCGATTGATCAAATGACCTACGAGGCGCTGCCAAAGGCCGAGCGACAAAACGCGATCATCTATTGCACTATCGGTGTGCGCAGCGGTGAGTATGTCGCCGAACTCGCAAAAGAAGGTATCGAGGCGAGTAATCTTGCCGGAGGTCTACTGTCGTGGACGCACGCGGGCGGGACAATGTTGCATAAAGGTCAGGCCGTGGACGAAGCGCATGTCTACGGCCGCCGCTGGAACTTGTTGCCCAAGCCTTACAAAGCCGAGTGGTTCTGGTGGGTTCTCTGAATCGGTAGCGGCCACTGGTTTTGAGCTAGCGGCTCAGTCGCTCGTTGTGACAGAATGTTTTATTTCAGTTTTCTGACCCGCCTTAAAATGAGTCTAGGTTGTATCATCTCATTTGCTGTGGCCTTATCGCTTCGGCCAATGCAGGGGGTGGTGCGATTAGTACACAGAAGTGGGCGCGCCGCACGACGAGAACGCCATTGTTACGCAGGAGCCGTGAGTTGATACGCTAACTTAGACCGTCAGAGTCTCGGTTAGCGAAGCCGCGATTTGGGCAGGTGGATGCTTACTTCCAGGCCTCCGCCTGTGGCGTTCTCTGCGGCAATTTTACCCCCGTGCAGAGCAACAATGCTGCGTGCTATGGCCAAACCCACGCCATGCCCACCTGTTTGTTCGGCGCTTCTGGCGCGCTCGGCGCGATAAAACGCTTCGAATAGGCGAGGGAGCTGTTCATCCTCAACACCTGGGCCGTGATCACGAATGCGCAGATGTATCTCTTCTGCGCCATGTTGCAGCTGAATCTCTATGGTGCCTTTGTCTGGCGAGTAGCGCATGGCGTTGCGCACGATGTTTTCTAGGCCGCTTCGCAGTTGCTCGCGGTCGCCAAAAAAATCGATGTTGGGGCATTCGATATCGGCGGTTATTCGACGGTCCGAAAATTCGAACTCGGCATCTTGGGTGATTTGTTGCAGCAGTTGTGCAAAGTCAAAGCTTGTTTCATCGAGGGTTGTCGCACCGCTTTCAACTTTGGACAACGACAAGATACTGCCGATCAAGTCATTCAGCCGATCGATTTCAGATTCGATGCGGTTGAGATGCGTGCCAGCTTTTTCCGGGTTGTCTTGTGACAGCACCAAGGCGACTTGCATGCGCGCCAGCGGTGTTCGCAGTTCGTGTGAGACATCGCGCAGCAACTGCTGTTGCGCCTCCAGCAGGTGTTGAATACGGCCTGCCATGTGGTTGAAGTCACTGCCCAATTCACCGATAGAGTCGCGACGCTGCGTTATCTTGTCCGGTACCCGGGCAGACATATCGCCAGTCGAGAGCTGGCGTGCGGTTGATTGTACGCTTCGCAGAGGTCGAGAGAACATCCAGGCGATAATGCTGCTCGCTCCGACGAGCATAGCCAAGAACAATAGGATGGCCAAAGGCTTTGCCGATTCGCGAATGGCGTTGACGGTGGGCAAAATAATCACGCGATAGTTGCGACCATCGTGGTGCAAGCGCGTCTGCATGAGCTCAAAGTCTCGACGTTCTCGCTCCTCTTCTTGATCGTCGTCTCGGTCTTTGCGCGGTGGTTTTTTATTGCTGTCGGATCGGGGTCGGCGCTCGTGGTTGCGGCGAATTTTTTTCATCACCCAGGGCGGTGGTCGGGTACCTAGCGCTTCTCGGCCCTCTAGCACCACCAGCATGGCGTGTTTTTCTGACTGAAAACGGCTTTGCAGTTCTATCAGCGTGTCGTTGTCGAGTGCTTCGCGGACCTGTGCGACCAGACCAGTGTAATCCTGAGCAAACACGCGCTCGATGTTGCGAGCGGCGCTCATGTAAAACAAGCCAAAGCTCATCACAGCGGATATAAGCACGGCCACGCCAATGGTAAAAAACACGCGCCAGAACAAGCCGTGTGGCAAACAGCAAAACTGGGTGAAACGAGGGTTGTTCACGACACTTCGGAGGCTAGGGTGTAAATGTAGCCTTGGTTGCGGACGGTTTTAATGCGCGCTTCACCATTGGGGTGCTCGCCGAGCTTTTTGCGCAGATTACTGATGTGCATATCAGTGCTGCGGTCAAAGGGCAGAAGTTTTCGGCCCAGAGCGGCTTCGCTGAGCGTGTTTTTACTGACCACTTCTCCCGCTTGCTGGAGCAAGGTGTGCAGGACATTGAACTCGGTACTGGTCAGGTCGAGTTTGCGGTTGGCGCAGGTGACCACGCGGCTGTGGGTATCGAGGGTCAAATCTGAGGCCGTCAGCGTACCCGCGTCTTCGGCTGCATTGGCCTCACCGCCAGTGCGTCGCAATATCGCGCGAATGCGAGCCGTGAGCTCACGTGGGTTGCAGGGCTTGGGCATGTAATCATCGGCCCCCATCTCCAGCCCAACGATGCGGTCGATGTCATCACCACGGGCGGTGAGCATAATAATGGGCACCATGCTCTTGGCGCGTATCTCCCGCAGGGCTTCAAAGCCATCCATGACGGGCATCATGACATCTAGAATAACCAACTCTGGGGGTTGGGCTGAGACCGCCTCCACCGCCGCTTGCCCGTCACCCACGTGCTGGACTTCAAAATTTTGACTCTGCAGGTATTCCACCAGCAGGTCGGCGAGGAGTTGATCGTCATCGGCGAGTAGTATCTTGCTCATAGTGTTCGTTCGGTCTTCATTTTTCTTTATTATCGCCTAGGGCTTGGGCGTCTGGTGGCTTTTTACACGTTTTGACGTTTTTGTACCAAATGCACGCATAACTACCCGTTCGCGCCATTGCTATGCTTGGACATCCGGCGAGCAGCAGCATAGCCTGTGCTCAGTAAAGCGGTGGGGATATAGGCTGGCCCACCTGCTAGAAATGGTTTACTGCCTCCCAGAG
>JBMYWE010000396.1:0-2957 GCA_049607125.1 Granulosicoccaceae bacterium
GAGCGGGCCCGGGTGGCGCGCATTGCAATGTCGGCTCTTTGCTGAGCGATGCGTAGACACTTTCCAACAAGGCAAGGCCGGCTCCAGGCGTGGTGGATTCCGCTCGCACGATGGCCAGACGGCAGTAAGGAGGCCAGTGGCTCATGTTTCGGTCGCTCAGCAAGGCGTCGGCAAACGGTGTGTAGCCGCCTTGAACTAGGGTGAGCAATAAGGGGTTGTCGGGCAGTCGTGTCTGGATCACCACCTTGCCCTTATCGGCGGCGCGGCCCGCGCGTCCAGCTACTTGTACCAGTGTTTGGCCCATGACTTCAGCGGCGCGGTAGTCAACGCGGTAGAGGCCGCCGTCCATATCCAGAACACCTACCAGTGTCACCTTGGGGAAGTGGTGGCCCTTGGCCAGCATTTGCGTGCCCACTAAAATGTCGGCATCTCCCCGGTGGGCAATCTCTAGGCTCTCGGCCAGTGCGCCTTTGCGCTGGGTGTTGTCGCGGTCGACTCGCAATACGCGGTGGTTGGGAAATTGACTGCGCAGCTCGTCCTCGATGCGTTGGGTACCTTGGCCCACTTGGCTTAGCGTAGGTTCACCACAGTGCTCGCAGACGTGCGGCAGGGGGCGCTGGCTGCCACAGTGGTGGCAGTGCAGCTGGCCGTCGCTGCGGTGCCATGTCATGTGGGCGTCGCAGCGTTTGCAGTCGCATGCTTCTCCACAGCTTTCGCACATCAGCACGGGGGCAAAGCCGCGACGGTTGAGGAAAATCAATACTTGCTGCCCCTTGCTCAGCGGTTCACGCATGGCGTCGAGCAGACGTTGGCTCAGGCCCTCGTGCAGCTGGCTGCGTCGGATATCCAGCAATTCGATGCTGGGCGGGGTGGCATCTCCCGCGCGTTCGCGCAACTTGAGGTGCTTGTATTTTCCGTCGCGCGCGTTCTTGAGCGTTTCTAGCGAGGGGGTGGCGGTACCCAGCACCAGCGGAATCTGTGCGGCGCGTGCGCGCACCAGTGCGAGATCTCGGCCGTGGTAGCGCAAACTGTCTTGTTGTTTAAGTGAGCCATCGTGTTCCTCGTCGATGATGATCAGCCCGAGATCTGGCAGCGGGGTGAAAACCGCCGAGCGCGTGCCGATGACCACACGTGCTTCTCCGCGCTGAGCCCACTGCCAGTGTTTTAGCCGGGCGCCGTCGACCAAGCCAGAGTGCAGCGAGACGACGGGCACATCGAACCGGTTGTTAAAGCGGGCCATCAGTTGCGGGGTGAGGCCGATTTCGGGCACCAGCACTAGCACTTGCTGTCCCAAGTCTAAGCAGTGTTGTACTAGGTGAAGATAGACCTCAGTCTTGCCCGAGCCGGTGATGCCGTCGAGCAGACACGGGCTAAAGCTTCCGAGCTCGCGTTTTACAGTATCTACTGCCAGCTGTTGTTCGGCGTTGAGCGGCAGAGGTTTTTCTCTGGATGCGCTGCACGGTGGCGGAGCTGCTGCTAGTTGGGTCTCTTCTACCCAGCCTCGCTCGCTGAGTTTTTTCAGGGCGTCGCGCCAGCTTTTGCCACACTGACTCAGGCTCTCGGCATCGCTGGCACCTTGCTCGCGCAGATGCTGTCGCAGTTTGCTTTGCACCGGTGCGCGTGCCGTGGCGCCGACGGGCGCGCTTAGCCCGGCGGCGGTTAGCTGCCAGGCACGTGTCCAGCGCACCAGTGACTGCTGCGGCTCGCGCAGAGCGGCGGGCAGGGCTTGCGCGAATACTTCTCCCAGTGGGTGCACGTAATAGCGCGCTGCCCATTGCAGCAGTTCGAGCATGGCGTCGTCGAAGCAGGGCTCGTCGTCGAGCACAGCGCTGACGGCTTTGAGTTTATTCTCTGGAACATCTGTCTCGTGGGTGGTGCCGAGAAAGATGGCGACGCGCTGGCCGCGACCAAATGGCACAAGCACCCGGGTGCCGGGTTCGGGCAATGGAGGATTATCGCTGGGGGGGAGGTAGTCGAAGTGGCGCGAGAGCGGCACTGGGACAGCGACTCGGTAGTAACAAGGCGTTTGCGGCATGCCTCTTTATAGAGCAACACCGAGGTGCTTGTCACCTGAGAGTTGAGATCTTGCGCTGGGCTAGGGTGTTGCTTGGCTCATATAAAGAGAGCTTGGCTCGCTGTTGTATTGCGAAGCAGGTGTGCTAATCGCCAGAGCCAGTAGCAAGGCCGCGATTGATAGCTTGAGGTAGACCATCGAAGTCTCCTTAAAAAAGAGGTCGCAAGGGGCGATAATGTCGGCCCCATTTAGGGTTATAGCGGCCTTTGTTGGTCTAGGTTCAATGGCGCTCTAAACTCAGAAGTAGTCTGGGGGTGTGACACGCTGTGGAAATCCACAGAATCTGTGGATAACTCTGTGGATTAGTTCGTTTGAAGCGGGATAAACAGGCTTGAAAACGGTGTTTTTGGCGACTGGTCAAAAAATGACCAATTTCGTATAAAGTCAATTAATACAATTAGATACAGCGCTTTCTTCGAGAGATAAATTCGAAACTAGATGTAAATTTGAATTGCGACGGTTGCGACCGAGCAATGTGCATAACATTTCTCTCTGTCAAGGCTTTTTATATTGATTTCATGGTTAAAAATGAGACTAGTGCGGCGAAAAAGTTGACATTCGTCGCCCACTATCTGAGGAAATATCGGTCGGGCAGTGGGAAGCCCTGTTTGCCACCGAGATAGGCTTGATTTAAGCTGTTCCGTTGGTCTTAAATTGAGACTTCGCTGCGGCAAAGTCTTTTTGATAAGCACAGTTAGCGCGGGTTTGGGTAGAGGCTGCGGCGGGAGCCCGCGTATTGTTTTTTCGCTTGTCGAAGGGCTGCTCTGTCGCTGAATGGGTTCTAGGGAAGCTCTGATCAATTCAAGATCGCGCGCTCGGGCCCTGAATCTTTCCTCACTTCGTTGCGATTTTGGACAATAAGACGGGGCCGCCTAGGCTACTA
>JBMYWE010000397.1:0-2955 GCA_049607125.1 Granulosicoccaceae bacterium
GCCTGAGCAAGCTTTCTGGCTCCTCCTGATACAACGTTTGAGCAATGGGCGCGGAGACGCGCTTGTCCGTCAGCTCGAGTACGCCGATCAAAAAAGTCAATTCACCCTTGCGAATCTCCAGTCGATCACCAATAGTGACGCCTTTGGCAGGTTTGACTCGCTGCCCATTAACTTGAACGTGACCACCTCTAATAGCTTCGGTGGCCAGCGCGCGAGTTTTAAAAAAGCGAGCAGCCCACAGCCATCGATCCAGGCGCACATTGTCGTTCGCCCCTTGATTTTTATCTGCTTGTTTAGCCATCGTTCCTCGGGAGATCGGTATGGAATTAGTCAGTTTTGACCTCTGCCCCTTCGTGCAGCGCTCAGTCATCACGCTCAAGTGTAAAGGCGTGGAACACAAAGTCACTTACATAGACCTAGAAAATCCACCGCAATGGTTTAGCGATATCTCTCCGCTAGGGAAAGTCCCGCTACTCAAAACCGAAGGCGAGGTCCTGTTCGAGTCTGCGGCGATCAACGAATATATTGACGAGACCACCGGCGAGCCTCTGCACCCGGCAGAACCCCTGCGCCGCGCGCACAATCGTGCCTGGATTGAGTTTGCTTCCAACCTCATCGTCGCTCAGTACAAGTGCATGCTCGCGACGGACGAAGCGAGCTACCTAGCCGCCGCCGACGACCGAGACAGCTTGCTGAGAACGCTGGAATCCCAGTTGCGCGGAGGCCCCTATTTTAACGGCTCCGTATTTGCGCTGGTGGATGCAGCCTTCGCGCCCTTTTTCACGCGCCAAGCTCTTACTCAAGGCCTACACCCGCGCGAAGCGCTCGACGACTTCCCCAAATGTCGCCAGTGGAGTGAAGCGCTACTGGGGCAATCTTATGTGTCCGAGTCGGTGGTGGAAGATTTCGCCGATCGCTTCAAAACTTACTTCAGCAACCGCGACAACTATCTCTACCAAGCACATTGAGCCATTCAAACCCTATGCAGTGTTATGTCTACAAGGGAACGCGCAAAGAAGGCGCCTACCTCTATATCAATAAAGAAAATGACTTCAGCGACGTACCCGAGCCTCTACTCAAAAGCATGGGCAAACTGAGCCTCGCTCTGAGCTTCGATTTACACCCCGAGCGCAAGTTGGCTCAGGCCGACCCAGCGATTGTCAGGGCCGATTTGGAAAAACAAGGGTATCACCTGCAGGTACCGCCACCGCAGCACTCACTGCTCAAGCAGCTGCCTAATAGTCAGCCACCGGAATAGAGAGAGAAGGGACCACGGGTGTAGACTCACGCCCGTGGTTATTGAACGCTATTAGTTCTTTGGCACAACAGCCATTTGGCCAGGCTGAGCGGCAAAATAGGCAGCCAGATCAGCGATATCTTGCTCGCTGAGGGCGGCGACCTGCGCTCCCATAATGGGATTCTTGCGGGTGCCATCTTTGTAGCTTGTCAAAGCGTAGGCAAGATAACTCTCGTATTGACCTGCGAGCTTGGGGTTAATTGGGATGGTGCTGTTGCCACCTGGCCCGTGACAAGCCGCACACGTTTGCGCTTTGCCTTCACCCGCCGACGCATCACCGCCAGCCCAAGCAGGTGCTGCCACCAACAAGGTCAGCGCAGCCACTGTGTTCATCAGAATCTTCATATCAGCTCCCACCTAAGGTTTCAGGCCAGCCAAAAAGGCAGCAATGTTGGCAATGTCGTCGTCACTCAGTGAGGCGGCATTGGCTTGCATGGTGGGATGGCTACGATCACCGTCGCGGTAGCTTTTGAGCGCCGAGACGAGGTATTGCTCGTGCTGCCCAGCCAATAGCGGTACGTGGTAGGTGGGGTAGGTATTCACATAGTGCGGAGCGCCGTGGCACCCCAGACAGGTTTCGAAAGCCTGACGGCCAGCAGCAGGATCTGCCGCCTGAGATGCGCTCGACATGAGGGCGCAGAAGGCCACTCCAAGCGCAAGCATGGTTCTAGTCATCGTGTTCCTTCCAATTGGTCAAAGGTGCTTAGAACGGACTTCATTAAGTTTATTATATACGGCAACATTGCAGGTGACCTCGGCCCCTCTCTTGGGCTATTCTGGTCACCGAGTTGGTACCCGTTCTAGCGACCATTATAGACAAATCGTCTGAAACGAAAAGCCACACGTTATTTGAAGTAGATTTGCCGGATGAAATTGTGCGGCCAAGGCGCTCGAGAATGGCCTTAACGCCCCTTGATGCCATGCACGTCTGACCGGTCGATTTGTACCCCTTAGCCGATACAAACAACACCAGAGATTGAAGCCCTCCGGCTTCAAATGGAAGACTTTTGACTCAAACTCGCCGCAGCGCCACACCCTTTACTTTGAGACGCACATTGACGGCGAGCGCCGTGAGCACGGTTCTTTTAGTTCGCGATGCCCACGCGATCGAGCTACCAACCCTGCTCACCCCCGAGAACTGGCTGCTGCTGCAAATCCCCTCCACTATCGCCGCCGCCCTGTTGGGAGCTGCACTCTATGCCTGGTTCAAGCGACCTCGCCGCCGCCGCGACCCGGATGCGCTGCCCCGTGCTCTGAACCAGTCTCGACCCGCTGGCTCGCTGTGGCGCGGTTTGTGTCACTACACCGCACAAGAAACAGACGCACTGATTGTCAGCATCCACCAACCCAGCGACCCCATCCAGCAAGAGCATTGGCCGTTGCGCGAGCAATGGAATCACAGCAAGTGCAACACCGAGTACCTACCCATGCTGCAGGCCTTGCATGGCACCGATGCCCGATTTTACGGCCTAGGTGGCGAACCACTGCCAGACGCTCCATCGCTCAAAGACAACGGCATTATTGCTGGCGTCAGCATCCCGATGCTCGGCGACCGTGGCCGCATCGTCGGCATCTTTAGCGCCTTTTTTGACAAACCGTTGACCACCACCACTCCGCCCGCAGCGATGGAGCAAACTGCTAGCCTGCTGGCCAGCCTG
>JBMYWE010000398.1:0-2950 GCA_049607125.1 Granulosicoccaceae bacterium
AATGAGTGATATGAAGCGCAAAGTCGTCGGTTTTGGGCAGATTGTGAGTGTGGGTTTCTATTGACGAGTAATGCGCACTGGACTTGGTAGAGAAAGAGTTAGAGACCGCTAGTCGGAGCTGACGTTCAATGGCTTCTCGTCAGCAAAATACTAGATATGTACTATGTTCATAGTTGTCTTATGAGGGTTTTAGAGGTGTTTCGAAGCCTCCGTTTCTCTTGGTGTACTAGTCCGCAATATAGGATTTATAGAGATGGCAGATACGTTGATACTCATCGTCGGTTTTTTCTGTGCAGGCGTGGTGACATTTCTCTGTGCAATTGAATACTCTCCCGTGTTGCAACGTTTCTCTTTTACGACGGGTATTCAAAAGCTGTTAGATCGAGGTCCCCACCTACACGCCATGGTCTTGGGTGTTGTGGTTGCCGGTGCGCTTGCTTCCTCTATCGTTTCTAATACATTTAGCCAGAATCCAGAGTTCGCGCACGGCTCGGATAATGTCCCTGCAGTGGGGGCATTGGTTTCTCCTACAAATTAATGGTTTGTTCAAAATATTGGCCCGTGCCATATTCTTGGTCTGCATTGGCTTGGGCTAGTACAGCCGATATCAGATAAACCAGAGGAGGCGTCAGGGGTCTCGTAATCGCGTCTCCCCGGCATTTTTTAGGTTTGCTGCGATCCTTTGTAGGCGAAATAAAACAAGAGCTTGTCGCGCCGTATTGTCTTGCTTAAAGTGAAGGCATTCAACTCGGGTTACTATATTGAGCAAGCTTGATCTTCCTTGGCCAAGCACACTGAGTGCGTCGCAGGCCGCCTCCGCGCATCCCCATCGTTCTGAGCTCAGGTGCACCGCTGAGGGGCATTTTTATTTCCTTGAGCGTCGGCCAAATAGTGGTGGCACCACGGCTTTGGTTGTGGTCCGAAATCATGCCGCCTTCGATGTCCTGCCATCAAATGTCAGTGTGCGCACTCGGGTGCACGAGTATGGAGGTGGATCCTACTGTCTCGGTGAGGATTCTCTCTACTATGTTGAAGAGCAGAGTCAGCAGGTGTTCGTGCGCACGGCTGCGGGCAGATGTCGGCAGCTCTCTTCGCAACCCAATGCGCGATTCGCGGATATGATCGAGTGTTTGTCTTTAGGGCTGCTTATTTGTGTACGCGAGACTCACTCTGAAGAGCAGGTTGTCAATGAGTTAGTCGGGATTTCTCTGCGAGACGGCGTGACCCAGGTTCTCGCTAGTGGCGCTGACTTTTATTCTTCGCCCCGATTGTCAGACTGTGAGACGAAATTAGCCTTTATAAGCTGGGATCACCCACACATGCCTTGGCAACAGAATAGGTTGTGGGTGGCTGAATGCAATGCAATAGCCGAGCTAGGTGAGTTAACTGAAGTCAGAAGCCAGGGAGCGAGCTCAAAGTCGCAACCGATTTGGCGAGAAGACGGGTCTTTGATATTTTTGGATGACGCTGCCAATGGTTGGTGGAATCTGACTCACTATCGAGGCGGAGAGTGCTCGACCCTAGCGCCGATCGAAGCGGATTTGGGCCGGGCGCAGTGGGATCTTGGCGCTTCGAGTTTGGCTATTGCAGGTAACTCGGTTTTCGCATTGGGGTCCAAGCATGGGCAAGAGCGTTTGATGCTGCTCGATGACCAGGCGCGTACATGGCTAGATTTAGGTGTTGCTCAAACTCAAATGTCCCATTTATGCCATTGGACGCATGGGCTCGGTTATTTAGGAGCCTCGCCGCTGAGTGGGCAAGGAGTGT
Organism: Granulosicoccaceae bacterium; assembly: GCA_049607125.1. Taxonomy (GTDB): domain Bacteria; phylum Pseudomonadota; class Gammaproteobacteria; order CALCKW01; family CALCKW01; genus CALCKW01. The sequence continues at coordinate 1,768 of JBMYWE010000398.1, forward strand.
ATACGATCGACTCGCACTTGCGAACGCAGCGCACCGTTTTGGGCGCTGCCGCTCTACCACTCGACGAGGCATCTATATCAACCGCCGAGTCCTTTCAGTTTAAAGCGCGAAACGGCAGCTCGGCTCAAGGCTTTTTTTACGCCCCGGTCAACAGCGAGGTAGGGATAGCAAGCGAACCTCCTCCATTGGTGGTTGTGATGCACGGGGGGCCGACCTCGGCTTGCAACAATGCCTTCAAAGCTCAAATTCAATATTGGACCACGCGTGGATTTGCTGTTTTTGATATCAACTACCGTGGCAGCACCGGATTTGGCCGCAACTATCGCTTGGGCTTGGCGAAGCAATGGGGGGTGGTCGATGTTGAAGATTGTGTCGACGGGGTAGAGGCGCTGGTGCGAGCGGGGAAGGTTGATCGCGAGCGGATTGTCATTCGCGGAGGGAGTGCAGGTGGTTACACCGCGTTGGCTGCCGCTGCGTCCAGCGATGTGTTTGCAGCGGTAGGTTGTCACTATGGCGTGGCAGATTTAACGTTATTGGCGCGAGACACCCACAAGTTCGAAAGCCGATACCTCGATCACTTAATTGGTCCTTACCCCGAGCAAAAGCGGCTCTACGAGCAACGTTCGCCTATAAACCGGCTAGAACACATCAAGTGTCCAGTGTTCATTAGTCATGGCGAGCTTGATCAAGTGGTTCCCGTGAATCAAGCGCACGCCATTTACAATGCGTTGAGTCAGAGAGAGCAAGTGGTTGAGTTGTTGTTGTTTGCAGATGAGCGACATGGCTACGCCAAAGAAGATAACATCGCCAAGCTGTTAAAAAGTGAGCTTGGCTTTTATATAAGGGTGTTTGAGAAACAGGGCGAGTGAAAAGAGTGGCGTCATGTGCAGTTTATTTCTTGTTGCTGCATTACTTGCTATGATAGATCTTGTGTGAGCATGCTCGCATATTGGGGCCTTGGTGAAATTCACCTAGAGCCAGAGCTTAATCTAGAGTTGAGGATCTGTGTCATGAAAAAATGGACTAAACCTACCATCGAAAATCGTCGTTTGGGCTTTGAGATCAATCTCTACATCCAGACTCGGTAAATACCGATGGCGACGCTGCTCTATTGAGCGGTGTCGCCGTTTTTTTAAAATTGGAGGTTTGCATTGGAAATCAGGGTGTTAGGCTCTGGTGCTGG
>JBMYWE010000399.1:0-2934 GCA_049607125.1 Granulosicoccaceae bacterium
GTCGGCGCGCTCAATGGAGGCGTCTACTACCTTTTCTTTGCGTTGCATGCGGGTCTTGTGGCGGGCGGCTTTGTCTTGGTCTGTCATGGTGGAGTGGCCTGTGTCTTGTTCGAATAATTTCGAACCTACTTATTAGGGGGTTTTGTCCAGCTGCGCGCACCGGAATTAATTAGAACCCACATGGATAGCGGCTGTCAGAAATCGGTTTTGACGCCGCCCTCGGCGATTCGGGCGTTGACGAAGGCGTCTAGGGCGGCGCGGTTTTCGTCGGGCATGGCGGGCTCTGAGTAGGCGGCGAGGGCTTTTTTCCAGACTAGATTGGCTTTACTCATGGCGTCTGGTGCGCCGCTTTCGGCCCAGCTCTCGTGGTTACGCCAGTCGGAGATAATAGGCGAATAGAAGGCGGTCTCGAAGCGGTCTTGGGTGTGTTGTGTGCCGAAGAAATGTCCACCTGGGCCCACGTCGGCGATGGCTTCTAGGGCGAGTTCGGCTTCGTCGACTTTGAGCGGCTCGAGGTAGCTTTGCACCATTTGCAGCAGGTCGCAGTCGAGCACAAATTTTTCGAAGCTGGCGCACAGGCCGCCCTCTAGCCAGCCCGCGCCGTGCATCAGCATATTACAACCCCCGCCCACGGCGCCCCACAGGGCAAACACCGACTCGTAGGCGGCCTGGGCGTCGACGGTGTTGGCCGCGTTGACGTTGCTGGAGCGAAACGGCAGGCCGTATTTGCGCGCCAGTTGGCCGCTGATTTGCGCGGCTTTCATGTACTCGGGGGTGCCAAAGGCAGGTGCACCTGAGCGCATGTCGACGTTGGAGGTAAAGCCGCCGTAGACCACTGGCGCACCGGGGCGCACCAGCTGAGTGAGGGCGATGCCAGCCAGCGCTTCAGCATTTTGTTGCGCCAGAGCACCGGCAATACTAACGGGGGCCATAGCACCGGCGAGGGTAAACGGCGTGACCACCACCACTTGGTTGTGCTCGGCCATCACCATCAATCCCTCAAGCATGGGGCCGTCTAGGGTGAGCGGCGAGTTGACGTTGATGATGGTATACAAGCTTGGTTCTTGCTGCAGTTGCTCGTGGCTGATACCGCGCGCTAGTCGCACAATTTCGATGGCGTCAAGGTTGCGTTGTTTGCCCAGCGAGTAGCAGTGGAATACTTTGTCGGTGAGGGTGGCCAAGTCGCGCAGGCACTCGAGGTGGCGCACGCTGGGGTGGATGTCCACCGGCTCGACTGGGTAGCCGCCAGTGAGGTGGATCACGTTGAAAAACTGGCTCAGCCGCAAAAAGTTGCGAAAGTCGGTCTGGTTGCCGCTGCGTCGGCCGTTGTCGAGGTCGCTGGCGTTGGGCGCGCTGGCCACCGAGCAAAAATTGAGATGGTTGGCACCGAGGGTGAGGTTGTGTGCCGGGTTGCGCGCGTGCAAAGTGAATTCATTTGGGGCGCTGGCCAATGCGTTTTCAATCAACTTGCGTGGCAGCAACCAGCGCTGGCCATCGTCACTCTGCTTGGCGCCAGCCGCCTGATAGAGTTCGGCCGCTTTTTGGTCCAGTACGGCCACGCCGATGGTCTCCAAGACTCGTAAAGAGGCGTCATGGATAGCATCGAGTGAGGCTGCGTCGAGCACATTGGTTTTGGGCATGTTGTTTTGCAAGGATTGCCGTGGAGTTTGCTCGATAGCTGGGTTTTTGCGGCGGGGCTTGCGGCGGCGCGGGCTGGGCTCAGACATTAAATCTTCCAGTGGAGTCACTTGGGTCAGAGACTAACTTGATCTCATCAGCGGGGCCTGTGTCATAGCGACCGGGCTGTCGAGTTTGCGGCGTAATCTAGAGATAGTTGGGCTTTGCTTTGTCGGGGTAAAAGCTTTTAAAACAAATGCTTATATTGCGTTGATATCAGCTCTAGGGTGGGGTTGCAGGGCTGTGAGAGTGTTTTTTGATCTACGCGAGCTGTCCAGATGGCTAAATCTGGGTGTCACGGTGGGGCTATTTACAGCGCGTCGGTGTTCCTGCTAAAGGGTTGTTCCTGTATCATAAGCGGGTTGTGCCTTCGCTAGGCCAAAATGCCCGGCGGTTCACTACACTTTATCCTTAGATTTTATACCCCTGACATTGGAGCACCACCCATGGCTGTTGAACGCACGCTTTCTATTCTCAAGCCCGACGCTGTCGCCAAAAACGTGATCGGCAAAATCTATCAGCGTTTCGAAGACGCTGGCCTGCAGATCGTTGCCGCGCAGATGATGCACCTCACTGACGAGCAGGCGAAGGGTTTCTACGCTGTGCACGCCGAGCGTCCTTTCTATAACGATTTGGTTGCTTTCATGACGTCTGGTCCTGTGATTGTGCAGGTGCTGGAAGGTGAGAACGCCATTGCCAAGCACCGTGACGTGATGGGCGCTACTAACCCAGCCGAAGCGGCTCCTGGCACCGTGCGCGCCGATTTTGCCAGCTCAATTGACGAGAACGCTTGTCATGGTTCTGATGCGGCTGAAACTGCGGCGCAAGAGATCGAATTTTTCTTCGGAAAGGGCGGCGTCTGCCCACGCACCCGCTAAAAAATCGCCCTGGTGCTACCGCGGGTCGCGCCTGCGTCGTTGAGCCACCGGAATCGATGCTCAGGGAGAGCCTGTGCAAGATCTCTGTGTCGTGGCGAGAATGGGCTGATTTGAGTCAGCTTTGGGCCTGATTTGAGGCGAATAGTGGTTCTATTTAACGAAAATCGGGGCCTAAGCTGGCCAAATTCAGCACATTCGCAGTAGGCAGAGAGATCTTGCGCAGGCTCTGAAGTACACTGCGCTCGATGCCGGCGCCTCGCCTAACAGGCGCCTCCTCGCTACGCGCCAGAACGATTTTTACCGTCTTATGAGAGTTTTTCTCTGGCGGCTATTGTGAAAAGAGTAAAAAACAATGACTAGCGCCGTTCAGACCCAAAAG